>JAPPQC010000012.1 GCA_028817225.1 Gammaproteobacteria bacterium
TATCGTGCCCACGTTGATGTGCGGCTTCGTTCTTTCAAATTTTTCCTTGGACATGATACTCCTGCGAACAAAGTTGGTTGGATTGAATGGAGCCCATAACCGGGGTTGAACCGGTGACCTCTTTCTTACCAAGAAAGTGCTCTACCGCTGAGCTATATGGGCGATTCGATGCGGACCTTCCGGACGCTGGAGCGGGTGAGCGGAATTGAACCGCCGTCATCAGCTTGGAAGGCTGAGGTTCTACCACTGAACTACACCCGCGCGGAACCGCCCCGACCGCCGCTGTCGTTGAGATTTTCAAGTTCATTGTCACCCCGGTTTTCCCGGCTACCCCCTCCTCAGTGCTGTGGTGGAGGGGGTAGGATTCGAACCTACGAAGGCAAAGCCAGCAGATTTACAGTCTGCCCCCGTTGACCGCTTGGGTACCCCTCCGGGAAACACGGTATTATCCCAACAGCGGGGCGGCCTGTCAATGCATTCCGCGCCAAAATCGGGCTTTCCGCGCCGGAAATCAGACTTGGGCTCCCTCGTGGCGCAGCAGCCACGCCTTGACGGCCAGCCCCCGCTGCCGCGTCGGGCCGGTATAGCCGCGCAGGTCGCCGGATTTGGCGATGACCCGGTGGCACGGGATGACGATGGGCAGCGGGTTGGAGCGGCAGGCGCCGCCGACCGCGCGCGGGTGGGTGCCGAGGCGCGCGGCGAGGCCGCCGTAGGTCAGGGTCTGACCGGCGCCGGTGGCGCTCAGCGCGCGCCAGACGCGGCGCTGGAAGCGACTGGCGGCGGCCAGGTTCAGCGGAAAACCGAAGCGCCACGACGAATCCTTGAAGTAACGCCGCAACTCGCGCGCGACGCGCTCCTCCATCGCCGCCGCCGCGGGCGCCGGCGCCGCGCGGCGCGCGCGGCGGGCGCGAAACGACAACCGCCGCAGGCCGCCGGCGTCGGCCTCGATTTCAAGCAGGCCGACGGGGGAGTCGAAATACACGGCGGCGGCTCAGAACTGGTCGGGGCGAGAGGATTTGAACCTCCGACCACCGCAACCCCATTGCGGTGCGCTACCAGACTGCGCCACGCCCCGATTGTTCATTTGAGCATCTTCAATATGCTTTCCAGTTCACCCTGCAACTCCCGCACCAGCGCCGCGTTGACGCCGGCCCTCGCCGCCTTTTCGGGGTGTTCCAGCACCTGCCTGGCCCCGTCTATCGTGTATTTGTCCACCCGCAGCAGCGTGTAAATCTTGATCAGCAGCGCGAGGTTGCGGCGGGTGTAATAGCGGCGGTTGCCGCGCCGCACCGGTTTCAGTTGCACAAACTCCTTTTCCCAGTAGCGCAGCACATGCCGCTCCACACCGCACCATTCGCTGACCTCGCCGATCGTGAAATAGTGCTTATCCGGTATCAGCGGAAAACGGGTCATCCCCGCCGTCTTTCCCAATGCAACCGGAGACCCGGCTTTTCAGTTTCTGCCCCGGCTTGAAGACGACGACGCGGCGCGCCACGATGGGCACCTCCTCCCCCGTCTTCGGGTTTCTGCCGGGGCGCTCGTTCTTGTCGCGCAGCACGAAATTGCCGAAACCGGACAACTTGACAATCTTGTCGTTGCCGAGCATGCGGCTTATCTCGGAAAAGAAATTCTCGACGAATTCCTTCGACTCGCTCTTGCTGAAGCCGAGTTGCTGCGAGAGGTTGTTGACCAAATCGGATTTGGTTACTGTAGTTTTTGTCATTGTTCCGTCAAAAACTCCGAATCATCCGCGGGCGCGGCGGAGGTCGTTCTCAACTCTCCGCGCAGTTCCCGCCGCAGGGCGGCGGCGATGGTCTCGACCCAGGCGTCGCTTGCGCCGCCGGTCAGGGTGCCGGACAAATCCTGAAAAATCAATCCCAACGCCATGCTTCTGAAACCGGATTGTATATCACCACCCTCGAAAACATCAAATACCACCGTTTCCGCCAGATAATCCAGTTGCAGGCCGTTGATGCAGCGCAGCACCGCCGCCGCCGTCACCTCCGCCGGGAACACGACGGCGATGTCGCGGCGCACCGACGGGTACGGCGACACCGGCTTGCACGACACCGGCGCCGGCGCCGCGATGCGCCCGAGTTCAAGTTCAAACAACAGCACCGGCATCGCCGCCGGCAATTCCAGTTGCCGCTCCGCCGCCGGCGACAGTTGGCCGAGGCAGCCGATGCGCGCGCCGTCCAGCAGCACGGCGGCGGTGCGCCCCGGATGAAGCGCCGGGTGTTCGCACGCCTCAAAGGCGAGGTCGCCGGCGCCGCGCAGCAGGCGCTCAATGTCGCCCTTGACATCGTAGAAACCGCAAATGCCGCGGCCTTCGCGCGACGGCCCGGCATCGCCGCCGCCGCGCCGCCGCGCCGCGCCGTCGTCGCCCCACTGTTCAGGGTACAGCGCGCCACAGGCCAGCCCCGCCAGCATCTGCGCCTGCCCCGGGCGGCCATCGCGGATGAAAAAGGCCGGGCCGCGCTCAAAAATCCGCACGCGCTCGCGGCGGCGGTGCAGGTTGCGGGCCAGCACTTGCAGCAGGCCCGGCCACAGCGAGGTGCGCATCACCGACATCTCGTTTGAGATGGGGTTCTTCAGGCGCGGCGCGGTTTCGCCGTTGAAACGCCCGGCCTGGTCGTCGGCGATGAAACTGTAGGTAACGACTTCGTAGTAGCCGGCCTCGACCAGGCGCTCGTCAAGACGCCGGTTGCGCGCGCGCAGGCGCGCGGCGCCGTCGTCCGCGCCGTCGCCGGCGGAGATGGTTCCGGCGCCGGCAAACGCAAACGGCGCGCCGCCGGGCCGGCGCCGTTCCGGGATGTTGTCGTAGCCGTGGAAACGCGCGATTTCCTCGATCAGGTCTTCTTCAATGTGCAGGTCAAAGCGGTACGACGGCGGCAGGCAGCGCCAGCCGTTTTCGGCGGTCTCGACGCGGCAGCCGAGATTGTGCAGCGTCTTTGCAACGAAGTCGCCGGCGACGGCGACGCCGAGGCGCTTTTCAATGGCCGCGGCGCGCAGTGCAATCGCGCCGGACTGCGGCAGGTGCGGCGCGCTTTCGACTTCGTGCACCGGCCCGGCGCCGCCGCCGGCGATTTCCAGCAGCAACTGCGTCGCGCGCGCCAGCGCGCGGTGCTGCAAGTGCGGGTCAACGCCGCGTTCAAAACGGTGTGAAGACTCGGTGTGCAGGCCCAATGCGCGCGCGCGCCCGGCGATGGCGCGCGGCGCGAAGAACGCGCATTCAATGACGATGTCGCGGGTGTCGGCGCCGACCGCGCTGTGCGCGCCGCCGATGACGCCGGCCACCGCGACCGGGCCGGTCTCGTCGGCAATGACCAGCGTTTGCCGGTTCAGCGCAAGCGCCGCGCCGTCGTTGTCGGTGTCGCTGTCGGCGCCGATGGGAAGCAGCGATTCGGCGTCCTTCGCAAACCGCACGCGGACTTCGCCGGAAAGACGCCGCCGGTCAAAGGCGTGCATCGGCTGCCCGGTCTCAAGCATCACATAGTTCAGCACATCCACGACCGGGTGCACGCTGCGCATGCCGCAGCGGCGCAGGCGCTCGCGCATCCACAGCGGCGCCGTCGCCGCCGCATCAAGGCCGGTGACGACCCTTGACAAATAGCGCGGACAGGCATCGGCGGCCTCGACGGCGGCCTCGCAGCGCGCATCATGGGCCGCCGCCACCGCCGGCGTTTCGGGCACAGGCAGCGCGCCGCCCTGCAGCACGGCGATTTCACGCGCGATGCCGACGACGCTGAAACAGTCGGCGCGGTTGGGCGTCAATTCAAAGTCGTAGATGAGGTCGTCGGCGCCGAGGTGTTCGCTGAGGTCGGCGCCGGGTTCGATTTCGCCGAGGTCGAGCAGGCCGTCGCTGTGCTCGCCGAGGCCGAGTTCGGCGCCCGAACACAGCATGCCTTCGGATTCAACGCCGCGAATCACGGTCTTCAAAATGTCCGTGCCGCCGATGCGCGCGCCTTCCAGCGCGAGCGGCGCGCACAAACCCTCGCGCACATTCGGCGCGCCGCAAACCACCCGGCGGTGCTGGCCTGCGCCGGCGTCAACCCGGCACAGTCGCAGGCGCGCGGCGTCGGGGTGCGCGGCGACCGACTCGACGCGCGCGGCGACCACCTTCGGCAGCGCCGGCGCCGCCGCCGTCACCGAGTCCACTTCAAGGCCGGCCAGCGTCAGGCGCTCGCCCAGCGCGCGCGCGTCTTCGGGCGCAATCGCCACCCATTGCCGGAGCCATTCAAGGTTGCAGCGCACGGCGGCCCCGCTCAGGCGGAAAACTGCGCGCAAAAGCGCAGGTCGTTCTCGAAGAATATTCTCAGGTCGTCAATGCCGTGGCGCAGCATCGCAAGGCGCTCGATGCCGAGGCCGAAGGCGTAGCCGCTGTAACGCCCGGCGTCGTAACCGACCGCTTTCAGCACATTCGGATGCACCATGCCGCAGCCCATGATCTCGAGCCAGCCGTGGCGTCCGCCGCCGTGGCGCCAGTGGATGTCCACCTCGGCGGACGGCTCGGTGAACGGAAAATACGACGGCCTGAACCGGATCGGCAAATCGCGCTCCTCAAAAAAGGCGCGCAGGAAACCCGTCACGACGCCCTTGAGGTCGGCGAACGAAACCGCCTCGTCCACCGCGAGGCCCTCGACCTGGTGGAACATCGGGCTGTGCGTGACATCAAGGTCGCAGCGATAGACCCGCCCCGGCGCGATCATCCGGATCGGCGGGCGGGCGCGGCGCATCACGCGAATCTGCACCGGCGAGGTGTGCGTGCGCAGCAGCAGGCCGTCGTTGAGATAGAAAGTGTCGTGCATCGCGCGCGCCGGGTGCAGCGGCGGGATGTTCAGCGCCTCGAAGTTGTGGAAGTCATCCTCGATGTCGGGGCCTTCCTCGATGTCGAAGCCGGCGCGCTGCAACAGGTCCTCGACGCGGCGCAGCGTGCGCGTCACCGGGTGCAGCGCGCCGGCGCGTTGGCCGCGCCCCGGCAGCGTCACATCCATCTTCTCGCCGGCGAGGCGGCGCTCCAGCGCCTGTTCGTCGAGGGCCGCGCGGCGGCGCTCAAACGCCTGCTGCACGCCGCGCTTGGCGGCGTTGACGGCCTTGCCGGCGGCGGGGCGGCGCTGCGGCGGCAGCGAATCGAGTTCCTTCAGGCGGCGCGTGATGGCGCCTTTCCTGCCGAGGTATTCAACGCGCAGCCGGTCGAGTTCGGAAACCGTCTGCGCCGCCGCCATGCGTTCGCGCGCTTCGGAGGCGATTCTCGCAATCTCCTGCATCCGTCTTGCCCGCGCAGCGCCCCGCGAGCGGCCTCAGGCGGCGAGCGCGGCCTTTGCCTTCTCGGCAATCTTGCCGAAAGCGTCCGGGTCGCTGACCGCGAGTTCGGCCAGCATTTTGCGGTCTATCTCGATGCCGGCCCGCGCCATGCCGGCGATCAGGCGGCTGTAGGACAGGCCGAAGTGTCGCGCGGCGGCGTTGATGCGGACAATCCACAGGCCGCGGAAAAACCGCTTGCGCCCGCGGCGGTCGCGGTAGGCGTACTCGCCGGCGCGGATGACCGCCTGGCGGGCGGCGCGGAAAGTCCTGCTGCGGGCGCCGCGGTAGCCTTTGGCGCGCTTCAGCACCTCCTTGTGGCGGGCGTGCGCGGCGACGCTGTTCTTCGCTCGTGACATGGCCTCCCCCGGTTACGCGTACGGCAGCAACTTGCGCATCACGGCCTCGTCGCTGGCGTGTATCAGGTCGGGCGCGCGCAGGTTGCGCTTGCGCTTGGCGCTTTTCTTCGTCAGGATGTGGCGCGCGTGCGAGTGCTTCTTGCGGTACGAGCCGGAGGCCGTCTTGCGGAAGCGCTTGGCGGCGCCGCGGTTGGTTTTCAGTTTCGGCATTTTCTCAATTCTGCTGCTGTTTCTTCTTCGGCGCCATGACCATCACAATCATGCGCCCCTCGTTCTTCGGCGCCTGCTCGACGACGGCGTGCTCGGCGAGGTCGTCGCGCACCCGCTCCAGCATCTTCATTCCCAGTTCCCGGTGCATCATCTCGCGGCCCCTGAATCGCAGAACAATCTTGGCCTTGTCGCCGTCCTGCAGGAAGCGGACCAAACTGCGCAGCTTGGTCTCGTAATCCATCTTGTCGGTGCCCGGCCTGAACTTGATCTCCTTGACCTGCGTGCGCTTCTGCTTCTTTCGCGCCTGCTGCGCCTTCTTGCGCTGCTCGAAACGGAATTTGCCGTAGTCCATGACCCGGCACACCGGCGGCGACGCGTTCGGCACCAACTCGACCAGGTCGAGTTCGCGCTCGGTTGCGAAACGGCGCGCGTCGGTGGCGCTCATGATGCCCATGTTGACGCCCTCGGGGTCAATCAGACGCACGTTCAAATCGTTGATCTCGTCGTTCAAACGATTTCTTTTTGTCAGCTTGATGCCGTCCTCCTGTTCATGTTGCGGCTTTTGTCTCTTTTTCCCACTCTTGCGCCAGCCGCGAAACGGGCATGGCGCCGAGGTCGCTGCCGTCAAGCGAGCGCACCGCAACGGTTTCACCGGAGCGTTCCGCGTCGCCTGTAATCAGCATGTAGGGAACACGCTTGAGCGTGTGTTCCCTGATTTTATAGTTTATCTTCTCATTTCTCAAGTCCGCCGCGACGCGGAAACCGCGGGCGCGCAAATCCCCGGCCACCGCCGCCGCGTAGTCGCGCTGGGCGTCGGTGATGTTCATCACCACGGCCTGCACCGGCGCCAGCCACAGCGGCAGTTTGCCGCCGTGGTTCTCAATCAGGATGCCGATGAAGCGCTCCAGCGAGCCGAGGATGGCGCGGTGAATCATCACCGGCGTCCTGCGCGCACTGTCGGCGGCGACATATTCGGCGCCGAGGCGGCCCGGCATCGAGAAGTCTATCTGGATGGTTCCGCACTGCCACTTGCGGCCCAAACTGTCGGTCAGCGTGAAATCAATCTTGGGGCCGTAGAACGCGCCCTCGCCCGGCTGCACCGCGAACTCGAGGCGGCGCGCCTTCAGCGCCTCTTCCAGCGCGCGCTCGGCCTTGTCCCACAGCGCGTCGTCGCCGACGCGCCGCGGCGGGCGCGTGGACAGCGCGACCAGCACATCATTGAAACCGAAGTCGCGATAGACGCGAAACATCATCTCGATCAAGGCCGCGATCTCGGGCTGCAACTGTTCCTCGCCGCAGAAGATGTGGGCGTCGTCCTGCGTGAAGCGCCGCGCCCGCATCAGGCCGTGCAGCGTGCCGGAAGGCTCGTTGCGGTGGACGACGCCGAACTCGGCCAGGCGGTACGGCAGGTCGCGGTAACTCTTGAGGCCCTGGTTGTAAATCTGGATGTGCGCCGGGCAGTTCATCGGCTTGACCGCGTAGTCGCGCTTCTCCGACTCGGTCGAGAAGATCATGTCGCCGAACTTGTCCCAGTGGCCGGAGCGCTCCCACAGCGAGCGGTCGAGCATCTGCGGCGTGTGCACCTCGTGGTAACCGGCGCCGGCGAGCGCGGCGCGCATGTAGTCCTCGACCAGGCGGTAGAGCGTCCAGCCGTTCTCGTGCCAGAACACCATGCCCGGCGCCTCGGGCTGGAAATGAAACAGGTCCATCTGCGCGCCGAGGCGGCGGTGGTCGCGTTTGCCGGCCTCCTCCAGATGCGCCAGGTGCGCCTTGAGTTGCTTGCGGTCGGCCCACGCGGTGCCGTAAATGCGCTGCAGCATCTCGTTGTTGTGGTCGCCGCGCCAGTAGGCGCCGGCGACGCCGGTCAGGTGAAAGGCGCGCAGGTGGCGCGTGTTCGGCACATGCGGGCCGCGGCACATGTCCACATATTCCTCGTGGTGGTAGAGCGCGATGATCTCGCCGTCCGGTATCGCGCGCGCGATTTGCACCTTGTACGGCTCGCCGCGCTCCTCGAAGGTGCTGATGGCCTGCTCGCGCGTGACGACCTTGCGCACCACATCGTAGTCTTTGCCTGCCAGTTCGGTCATGCGCCGCTCGATGGCCTCGAGGTCGTCCTCGGTGAACGGGCGGCGGTAGGCGATGTCGTAATAGAAGCCGTTTTCGATGACCGGGCCGATGGCCATTTGCGCGTCGGGGTAGAGTTGCTTGACGGCGTGGCCCATCAGGTGCGCGAACGAGTGGCGCACGATTTCAAGGCCCTCCTCGTCTTTCGCGGTGATGATGCGCAGCGGCGCGTCTTCCGGGATTTCAACGCAGGCGTCCACCAGGCGCCCGGCGACCTCGCCGGCGAGCGCCGCCTTCGCGAGGCCCGGGCCGATGTCCTCGGCCACGCGCATCACCGTGACCGGCTGCTGAAAGGTCTTGCTGCTGCCGTCGGGAAGTGTGATTTCGGGCATCGGTGTCGTTCGGGTCGCCTGTGCGGGCATGGTAGGCGCGATTGGACTCGAACCAACGACCCCCACCATGTCAAGGTGGTGCTCTAACCAGCTGAGCTACGCGCCTTCCGTGCAAAGCCCGTCACGGGCGCAAAGGATAGCACAATGTGTCAGGGCGGCGGCCCGTCCGCCGTCATTGCGGCTGCGCGCGCGCCGCGCACGCGGCGGCGGGCGGCGGGCGGCGTCATGCGCTCGCCCTTTCGCCGAGACCCCCGCCGAAGTGTTCATCCAGGCCCTCTTCAAAGCCGAAGACCTGCTCCTTGATGCGCGCGATTTCATCGCGCACGCGCGCCGCCTCCTCAAATTCAAGGTTGCGCGCGTGCGCGAACATCTTGTCCTCCATCTTCTTGATCTTGCCGACGGCCTGGTTCGGCGTCAACTCGCAATAATCACCCGCTGCAATCTCGGCGACCCTGCCGCGGGCGCGGCCCTTCTCGATGCCGTGGCGGCGGGTGTGCGCGCCCTCCATGATGTCGGTCACCTTCTTGCGGATGCCCTGCGGGCGAATGCCGTGCTTTTTGTTGAACGCAATCTGCTTCGCGCGGCGGCGGTCGGTCTCGTCCATCGCCGTGCGCATCGAGCCGGTGACGGCGTCGGCGTAGAGGATGGCCCTGCCGTTCAGGTGGCGCGCGGCGCGCCCGATGGTCTGCACCAGCGATGTGCCGGAGCGCAGAAAACCCTCCTTGTCGGCGTCGAAGACCGCGACCAGCGAGACCTCCGGGATGTCCAGCCCCTCGCGCAGCAGGTTGATGCCGACGAGCACATCAAACACGCCCATGCGCAGGTCGCGGATGATCTCGACGCGCTCGACCGTGTCCACATCGGAATGCAGGTAGCGCACGCGCACGCCGTGCTCGAACAGGTAGTCGGTCAAATCCTCGGCCATGCGCTTGGTCAGCGTCGTAATCAGCACGCGCTCGCCGAGTTCGGCGCGGCGGTTGATTTCCGACAGCACATCGTCCACCTGCGACGCCACCGGGCGCACCTCGACCTGCGGGTCCACCAGGCCGGTGGGGCGCACCACCTGCTCGATGACGGCGCCGCTGTGCTCCTTCTCGTAGGTTGCCGGCGTCGCCGACACGAACACCATCTGCGGCGCCAGCGCCTCGAACTCGTCGAAGCGCAATGGCCGGTTGTCGAGCGCCGACGGCAGCCGGAAGCCGTATTCCACCAGCGTTTTCTTGCGCGAATGGTCGCCGCGGTACATGCCCATGAATTGCGGGATAGCGACATGGCTCTCGTCCACGACCATCAGCGCGTTGCCCGGCAGGTAATCGAGCAGGCACGGCGGCGGCTCGCCGGCGCCGCGCCCGCTCAGGTAGCGCGAATAGTTCTCGATGCCGGCGCAGTAGCCGAGTTCGTGCATCATCTCAAGGTCGAACACCGTGCGCTGCTCCAGGCGCTGCGCCTCGACCAGTTTGTTCGCCTTCGTCAGGCGGTCGAGTTCGGCGCGCAATTCCTCCCTGACCTGTTCGATGGCCTTGAGGATGGTCTCGCGCGGCGTCACATAGTGGCTCTTGGGATAGACCGTCAGGCGCGGCACGCGCGCCAGCACCTCGCCGGTGAGCGGGTCGAAGTAACTGAGGTTTTCAATCTCGTCGTCGAACAACTCGACGCGCACCGCCTCGCGGCCCGACTCCGCCGGGTGGATGTCAATGACATCGCCGTGCACGCGGAAGGTGCCGCGGCGCAACTCGGTGTCGTTGCGCTTGTACTGCAACTCGGCGAGGCGGCGCAGGATGGCGCGCTGCTCGACCGGCTCGCCGCGGTCCAGGTGCAGCACCATGCTCAGGTATTTCTTCGGGTCGCCGAGGCCGTAGATGGCGGACACGGTGCCGACGATGACGGTGTCGGGCCGCTCGAACAGCGCCTTGGTCGCCGACAGGCGCATCTGCTCGACATGGTCGTTGACCGAGGCGTCCTTCTCGATGTAGGTGTCGCTGCTGGGCACATAGGCCTCCGGCTGGTAGTAGTCGTAATACGACACGAAATACTCGACCGCGGCCTTCGGGAAATACTCCTTCATCTCGCCGTAGAGTTGCGCGGCGAGGGTCTTGTTCGGCGCCAGGATGATGGTGGGGCGCTGCACGCGCTCGATGACATTGGCGATGGTGAAGGTCTTGCCGGAGCCGGTGACGCCCAGCAGCGTCATGTGCGACAGGCCGTCGGACAGCCCCGTCACCAGATCGTTGATGGCGCCGGGCTGGTCGCCGGCGGCGGTGTAGGCGCTTTCCAGTTTGAACTTTCGTCCGCTCATACAATCCGCGCCTGGAACACTTTATTTCAGGCGCGACTGACAGTATGATACCAGCCGGAGCGGGGGGCGGCGCTTCCCGCGCCGCCCTTTTGGCCGCCGCGCAACGGGAACCCCCGCGCAGGCGGGGGCCGCACCCAACCCACACCGGAACACGAGACCATGCCGAACACATTCTCCCAGCGCGCGCAGAAAATCAGCCCGTCGCAGACCCTCAGCATTTCCGCGCTTTCCAACCGGCTGCGCGCGGAAGGCCGGGATGTCATCAACCTGGCCGTCGGGCAGCCGGATTTTCCGACGCCGGAGCATGTCAAGGAAGCGGCGGCGAAGGCGATGCGCGACAACAAGACCGGCTACACCGCGGTGGACGGCACCGCGGAACTCAAGCAGGCGGTGGCGGACAAACTGAAGTGCGAAAACGGCCTGGACTACGCGGGCGACCAGATACTGGTGTCGTGCGGCGCCAAGCACAGCCTCTACAACCTCTGCCAGGCGCTGCTGAACAAGGGCGACGAGGTGATCACGCCGGCGCCGTTCTGGCTCAGCTACCCGGAACTGATCAAACTGGCCGAGGGCGAGCCGGTGATACTGCGCGCCGGCATGGGGCAGCGTTTCAAGATTAACGCGCAGCAACTGGAGCGCAGCATCACCAAAAACACGCGGCTGCTGATGCTGAACAGCCCGAACAATCCGTCGGGCATGCTGTATTCAAGAAGCGAGCTGGGGGAACTGGCCGAGGTGCTGCTGCAAAACCCGAACATCCATATTTGCAGCGACGACATTTACGAGCACTTTGTGTTCGGCGCGGAGCCGTTTGCCAACATTGTCAATGTGTGCCCGGAACTGCAATCAAGGACGGTCGTGATCAACGGCGTGTCAAAGGCGTTCTCGATGACCGGCTGGCGCATCGGCTACGCCGCCGGCCCCGCCGGGCTGATTGCGGTGATGAAGAAGATTCAGTCGCAAAGCACCTCGAACCCGTGCTCCATCTCGCAGGAGGCTGCGCGCGCCGCGCTCGACGGGCCACTGGACTGCGTGGCGAAGATGCGCGAGACCTTCGCCGAACGCCGCGACTGGCTGGGCGCGGCGCTGCGGAAAATCAACGGCGTGGAAACGCTGATGCCGGACGGGAGTTTTTATGTGTTCCCCAATTTCTCCGGCGTGATTGAGCGCCACCCCAAAGTCGGCAACGACCTGGAACTGGCGGAGTACCTGCTGGAGAAACACCATGTGGCGGCGGTGCCGGGAATCGCGTTCGGAATGGTCAACCACCTGCGGCTGTCGTTCGCAACGGGAATGGATGAACTGGAAAAGGCGGTGGAGCGAATTGCGGAGATGGCGGGGGAACAGGCGTGATTTGCTGTGGCGCAGGTTCCGGTGATGCGCCGCCCTCCTGCAATTGACTTGCCGTCGCAGCGTCCATTAAACTTGCGGATTACCCTTTCCCCGGTAGCTCAGTTGGTAGAGCGGGTGACTGTTAATCACTAGGTCGGCGGTTCGAGCCCGTCCCGGGGAGCCAGATTAACCTATTTATTTCTGAACACAATCGCAAAGATTGAAAATGATGAAAAAAATAAAAGATATCCCAAGAGTCGACAGACCACGCGAGAAGTTTCTCAAAAAAGGACCGGAAGCGCTCTCAAAGAGTGACCTTCTGGCCATCATGCTTGGAAGTGGAATTAGGGGGAAGAATGTACAACAATTATCTCAACAAATCATCAGAAGGTTTGGTAAGAATTTTCTGAATATCACAATTGATGATTTACAGGAAATTGCAGGAATTGGTCAAGCAAAAGCCCTGCAAATCATATCCGCGATTTCTCTCGTGAAGAGGTGCTACGACGATAATCGGGAGAATGACATAAAAATCAGGAATTACCGTGATGTCGCTTCACTTACTTATGACCTGAAGAACAAGAAAAAAGAACATCTTGTCTGCTTGTATCTCAATGCAAGAAATATTTTATTAAAAAAAGAAGTGGTGAGTATCGGCCTCGTGGATAAAACATTATTGCATCCGAGAGAAGTTTTTCACCCTGCAACGGAATATAATGCTACAGGGGTAATCCTTGTACACAATCACCCTTCCGGCGACTCTTCCCCAAGTGAAAAGGACATTCAGATTATTGAAAGAATCACACAGGCTGGAGAAATAATGGGAATTCCTGTCATTGATTTTGTGATTGTATCCAAGAAGACAAATTACAGTTTTTATCAGAGCTCAAAAAACCAAGGCAAAATTCTCGATTATGTTGAAGATGGGAAACAGGAGCCATTGTTTGATCTGCTGGAAATCGAAAGACCCGATTACAAAGTTAGTGCACAAAGGATAACCAAGCGTTACCCCCAATCACAACGTCTCAAAAAAAGCAGGTATTTCCAACTTCAAAATAGACGATACTTGGGCAACAAATACAAACTGCTCGGGTTTATTGAGGATATAGTCCTCGAAAAATGCGGCCTGGTCGATTCTTTTTGTGACATATTTGCCGGCACAGGTGTCGTTGGAGAACGACTCAATAACCCAAACATCAAGGTTATTTCCAATGATTTTCTTTTTGCAAACTACATTTGCTTACAAGCTTTCCTGGGTGTTAGCCGCGATATGCAAAAAGGCAGCGCCAAAAAGATAGAGTACCTCAATGCCTTACCAACGAGTGGAGAAAACTATTTTTCGAAACATTTTGGTGGGACATATTTCACAGTAGAAAATGCAAAGAAAATAGGAGTAATGCGAGAAGAAATAGAGCATATTGCAGACAATGCTGATGAAAAAAGCATTTTGATTTGCTCACTGCTCTACGCGGCAGACAAAGTCGCCAATACCGTTGGGCATTATGATGCATTCCGGAAAAAAATGGATATGCTGCAGCCTGTGAATCTTCTGACTCCTGATATTAATTACTCTTACAATGTGAATAATGTGATTCACAAAGAAGACGCAAATGCGCTCATCAAAAAAATCTCTTGTGATGTTCTCTATATTGACCCGCCATACAACTCGCGCCAATATTCTGATGCATATCATCTTTTAGAGAATCTTGCAGAATGGAAGAAACCCAGGGTCACCGGCATAGGCAAAAAAATGGACCGTTCGCATATCAAAAGTGCTTACTGCCTTAGGGATGCGAACCGTGCATTTTCTGATTTAATAAACAATGCAGATTGCCAACATCTTCTTCTTTCTTATAACAACACGGGAGATTCTAAAGATGGGAGATCAAATGCACGAATGAACGATGCAGAAATTTTGCAGCACTTGAGTGCGCGTGGAAGTGTTGAGATTTTCGAAAAAGACTATAAAGCCTTTACAACTGGAAAAAGTAACGGTGAAAATAATGCAGAACGCATTTTCTACTGCAAAGTGAGAAAATAACCATGAAAAAACCTTGGTCCATTACAACAACAGTACGAAATCCTTATAGATTAAGGGATTTCCTGGGCGTCTTACAGCAACTCGAAGGCTCAGAATGGGATTCTGAGAATCAGAAAAAATATCAGATTCTTCTGATTCAGAACAGACTATACGGTTATGGAACGAATCAGTTCTATAAAGGACTTTCACGAGACAAGGTCTCTCTGATTAACGATTTATCAAGAGATATTTCTCTTGAAGAGGCCACAGATATATTCAATGAGAAGGATTATGTCGACCCTGAAATGCGGGGAAGACAGTCCATGAATCCGCTTAAGAAAATGGGGGCTGCTACTGTCAAACACGATAAGGTGGTCATCACAGACTTAGGGAAATTATTTCTGAGTGATAGTTTTGATCTTGGAGAAATATTTTTCAAGTTCTTTTTGAAGTGGCAAATACCCAATCCAGTTAGCCGTAGTGACTATCCTGCAAGCGAAGGTTATGACATTAAACCTTTCGTTGCCTCACTTCACCTGATTAATACGGTTAACCAAAAGGAAATTGAGCATGGCCGCCAACCAAAAGGAGTCAGTAAGGAAGAGTTCTCTCTTTTTGCGCCAACACTGGTGCATTATCAAGATATCGGCAGTCATGCGAATAAAATCATTGATTTGAGAACAGCTTTGTCAGGAAGAACGAGTGAAGAGAAAAATACAATCTTGAGGAGTTATAAAACGAAATTTGCTCGTGAATTCTTGGAGACCAGTGACAAAAACAAGATAAACAAACTTCTGAGCACTCTGGGCGATTATGGCGATAATGCAATTCGTTATTTCCGCCTGACTCGATATGTATATATTCGTGGTGGAGGGTTTTACATTGACCTGGAATCAAGGCGAGCTATTGAGATCGAGTCTTTACTCGGCCATGACAGTGGGGCATCAAGAGCCTTTGAATCAGCAGAAGAGTACCTCGGGTATATTTCTGATATTTCTCAACCTCAACTTCCATGGGAAACCTCCGGGAAGTATATTGAGATTATTGCGAAACTTATTGAAGAGTTGCGCCAATATGAAAATTCTCTGCAAACAGAAAAAATGAGAATCAAGAACTACCGGGAAATGCCAAACAATGAGTTGAAGAACTACATCGCAGAACTGCGAGAGTATAGAAGACTGTTGCAAGAAAAAGACAATCAAGAGAAATCCCAAACGGTCGAACAGATTGAATCTTATATTGCAAATTTTGAAAATATTTTTAATCTCGAAAAACGATCTATCCTGCTGGAAAAGTTGTCTGCGCTTGGATTGCATGCACTCAACGATGCGGAAAGAATACAGCCAAACTATCCTGTTGGCGATGATAATGAGCCGACTTACACTGCTCCTGCAAACACTCCGGACATTGAGTGCTTTTATAAAGACTTTAACGCGATTTGCGAAGTCACAATGCTGACCAGGCGAGAGCAATGGTACCACGAAGGGCAACCAGTGATGAGACATTTGAGGGACTTTGAAAATGAGCATGGCGGTAAGCCATGTTATTGCCTGTTTATAGCCCCTTCATTGCACAGGGATACAATAAATACTTTTTGGAATGCGATAAAATATGAATATGAAGGGCAGGCGCAAAAAATCATTCCGCTTTCAATTGACAACTTCGTTTTGATTTTAAGGACCCTGCTCCAAATGAAAAATAAAGGGAAATTTCTAAATCATAGCGAACTTTGTCGCTTGTACAATGAAATACTGGATTCTTCCAGGCAGCACGATAACTCGGGCGAGTGGTTGCAGAGTATCCCGATCACTATCTCCTCATGGGGAGAAAGCCTGATTTCCAGAATATAGTAGATATGAAAACAAATATCATATATAACGGCAATTGTGTTAATATACTCAACAAGAAAGTTGATGAGAGCTCCATCGACTTGATTTTTGCCGATCCACCTTACAACTTGTCCGGAAGCGGCCTGCAATGGAAAGGAAACAAAACAGGTGGTGATTGGTATATGGTCAATGAGCGTTGGGACAAAATGACAACACCTGAGTATGTGCAATTTACACAAAAGTGGATTGGAGCTTGCGATAGAGTCTTGAAAGATAGCGGCGCAATTTACATTGCGTGTAGCTATCACAATATCAGTGAAGTAATGATTGTTTTAAAGCAGCTCAACTTTAAAATAAACAATATCATCACATGGCATAAAACAAATGCGATGCCCAATATGACAAAACGAGTTTTTACACACTCAACAGAGTTTGTTATTTGGTCAGTAAAGGGCAAGGGCTGGACTTTCAACTACGAAGAAGTAAAGCAAATAAACCCTATTAGGCAAAAAGATGGCCACCCAAAGCAAATGCGCGACCTCTGGGAACTGCCTCTTGTGCAAGGGAAAGAGAGGTTGCGTGGCACTGATGGTCGTGCATTACATCCCACACAGAAGCCAGAAGAAATGCTTAAAAGAATCATTTTAGCAAGCTCCAATAAAAAGGACATTGTCCTTGATCCATTCCTGGGGAGTGGAACAACAGCCTGTGTGGCAAAAAAATATGGCCGAAAATGGATTGGAATAGAACAAAATAAAAAATATTTGGAGATTGCCAGAAAAAGGATGAGATTTTAATAATATGAATCTAAGGATGTTCAATATAGAACAGCGCTCAATACCCTAGAAATAGAGAGATGATTGACAAACTCTCAGTCATTGCTTGAAGTCAACCTGTGAATACAATCAAACAATGGCCACAAAAGCAGCACGATAGCTTTGCCAACCTCATCAGCGCTTTTTCTTGACATCTAACATTCACCATCGGGCGAGGAAAACCCTTGCCCGATGGTGAATGCCTGATTACCTTTCTCGCTCTCAATAATCATCCAGTATGGACTTAGCATAACTTTCTCCGCACATATCTTTTAATATTTTTATTTGACTCTCAGGAACCTCCGCGATTAGCTGAGTAAGATAATCAAGGAAATCATCCTTATTGTTCAATGAAAACACCTTAGCCGGAAATTCTTGCAGCCTCAAGTATGGAGGGGTATCTTTAGGGAGCTCTTTGAGAAGAGAAGCAGATTCTTTATCTACAAAAAGCGCATCAAAATACGGCAGATAAGACGATATGAAACCTATATCTACAGTGGATTTTGGAGGATGCCTTTTACCACTCACTGCTCTATGTGCCAATCCGGAAAACATCACTGCACCAATCCTGATTTTCGGCACCTCCAGAAATGCATCCGTGTCCTTCATATATCTATCCAGTACATCTATAACCTCTTCTCCTTCTAATCCTTTCTTCTCAGCTACTTCGGTAAGATCGGCCAATACTTTAAGTGGCAATGGCAGCAAAACATCATCTATGTCATAGGCTTCTCCTGTAGCTATTTTTTCATTAAGCTGCCTTTGTTTAATAGAGAATTTCACCATCTCTCTCTTCAATGTTGGCCAAAAATCCGAAGCTTCCTCCCTCACTCTTTCAGCAAATTTGACGTCTTTTTGAGACTGCCATTTATCCCAAACATCTTGCAAGTCAGCACGCACCCTCATATTGCTTACTTGCTGCTTTTCTATCTCACCGGGGAAAGGACCACGGTTTACTGATACCCGCATGTCCACCACCCAATCGTGCAATTTCCTTCCAGAAAAAATGTTTTCAGGACTTAAATCAAACTCAACTTTCCTGCTCTCTATCCAGCCTTCAAAGTGCTGTACAATCTGTCGCGTCTGAACTACCTCGCCAGGAATTAAAGTATTGCTGTTGGAGAAGTGTTCATACAAATTTTTCATCTGCTCAAAATCAGTACGGCCGATTAGTGACTCACTCCTGTGATAGAAACTATCGGGGCAAACAATAGCTTGAGATTTCAAAGCCTTTTCAAGCCTTATAAATAAATCTTTCCAGAAAGGATCAGATTTAACCTTGAAATGGCTCGGATGCGATTTGTCCAGTAGCTTGACTAAATTACTGATAACAAATTGATCCAGATATATGATTTTCTTTTTAATATTTGGCAAACCATAGTGCTCTTTATAATGGCATTGAAAACATTCTCTTGTATATCTTTTTGAACCTGCAAGATGCCTTAAAACACCAAAGGACTTTTCAGCCCGGCATTCAGGACATTTTTTGTACGGCTCTACAATGAAATCCCGATGAGTCATTGCTAAATCTCCTTTTCCATTCCCTTGTATTCATACCCCTCTCCGATTTTCCAGACTTCCTTTTCGCGGAAAGCCGGTATGGTCTGGCGGCGCGCGG
>JAPPQC010000013.1 GCA_028817225.1 Gammaproteobacteria bacterium
GTCCACGCCAAAATCGGCAATAAACAAGAAGCCCCACAATGAACGGCAAATCCCTCAACATCACCGAAGAAAAACTCGCCCGGTTGCGGGAGGTTTTGCCCGAGGCGTTTGCCGAGGGGAAGGTGGATTGGAGAAGTTGCACGCCCCCCTTGACTCGGTTGGCGCAAGTTCTATAATTGGAAACAACAAAACCCGCCAAGGCTATGCTCTTTTGAGTACCCTCAAACCGGCGGGTTACTTTTTTGCTGGAGGCAACCGGTGAAGCGCCCATTTGACAAAGAACCCGCCACCTACGCCGAGCAGATTGAACTGCTCCGGCGGCGCGGCATGGCCGTTCGCGACCTGGCCGAGGCCGAATTCCATCTTCGGCATGTTAATTTCCACCGGCTCAGTGAATACTGGCGCGCTTTTGAGGCCGACCCGGTAACTCACCGATTCCATCCCGGCACCGACTTCGCCGAGGTTCTGAAACTCTATGCGCTGGACCGCGAATTGCGTCTGCTGGTGCTTGACGCCGTGGAACGCGTGGAAGTGTCAGTGCGCAGTCAATGGACTTACCAAATGGCACACCGCCACGGACCGCATGCCCATCTCGATTCCACGCTGGCCGGCAGACGCGGACGCTGGGAACAAAATCTCGCCAAACTTGTCGATGAAACAAGCCGCTCCCACGAGGTTTTCATCCGCAATTACAGGAACAACTATATCGAGGCATTGCCGCCGGTTTGGGTTGTCTGCGAAGCGATGTCGCTGGGGCAACTTTCCCGCTGGTATGCCAACCTCAAACCGATGCGCACCCGGCGCGCAATTGCCGACGGGTATGGGACGGACGAGCAAGTGCTGCAATCCTGGTTGCATCATCTCGCTCATTTGCGCAACATCTGCGCCCACCACAGTCGGCTGTGGAATCGGGCGTTCACCATCACCCCGCGCTTGCCCCGGCACAAGCCCGCCGGGCTCATCAACCAGTGCCGCCGCAACTCGCGCAAGCCATACAACACCCTGGTTATCCTGCTTTATTTGATGGATTGCATTGTCCCCGGGCATCATTGGCGCGCCCGCCTGAAAGCATGGCTGTCTCGCATGGGGGCGGATACGGCGGCCATGGACTTCCCCGGCGGATGGGAACAACAGCCCATCTGGCGGGAGACATCACAATGACCCTCACCTCGCCCAAAAATGCTACCCTGAATCCAATGAACGGCAAATCCCTCAACATCACCGAAGAAAAACTTGCCCGGTTGCGGGAGGTTTTGCCCGAGGCGTTTGCCGAGGGGGCAATCGACTGGGAGAAGTTGCGCGTTATGTTGACGCGGGATGGGGGGTTCAAGGATGAGCGGTATCATCTTAATTGGGCCGGCAAGACCGAGGCGTATCGCGCGTTGCAGGCGGCGACCACGGCGACGCTGGGGCCGTGCCGGGAAGAGTCGGTGGGGTTTGACGGGGCCGGGCATGTGTTTATTGAGGGCGAGAATCTGGCGGTGTTGAAGGTTTTGCAGAAGGCGTGCTTCGGCAAGGTCAAGATGATTTACATCGACCCGCCGTATAACACCGGCAACGACCATTTTATTTATCCGGACCGTTTTGCGATGAGCAAAAAGGACTACCAAAAGCGCGTCGGCGACATGGACGGCGATGGGCGTCTGACGCGCGAGGGGTTGTTCCGCAAAAACAGCCGCGACAACGGGCATTACCATTCCAACTGGCTGAGCATGATTTACCCGCGCTTGTTCCTGGCGCGCAACTTGCTGCGCGATGACGGTGTGATTTTTGTTTCCATTGACGACAACGAGGCGCATAACCTGCGGCTGGTGATGAATGAGATTTTTGGGGAGGAGAATTTTGTTGCGTGTTTTTCATGGAGAAGAACCGACAATCAACCAAACATCGGCAATGTCGCCAGAATAAAGGAATATGTTCTGTGCTTTTCCAGAAATGAAAGTTCTCTCAAGTTCAACAAAATGCAACTGACAGAGAGAGCCAAAAAGGAATATAGATATTCCGATGATAGGGGTTTGTTCAGAAGAGCCATACTCCTTGATAAAACGCGAGGCCGGCATGTTTACTCGGTGACCACGCCGAGCGGCATGACTTTGGATGGCCCCTGGATGATTAAAGAGGACGAGTTCAACAAGTTGCTGAAAAGCAACGGAATTTATTGGACTTCTGGCAAGCAAGAGCAACCTTACGGTAAAACTTACCTTGAGGATTCTGCCGGCCAAATCACGAGCGATTTCTTGGGTATTGAATTTGGCTCCAACCAGCAGGGAAGCATTGAGGTGGAGAAACTTTTCGGTGCCCGCTATTTCGATTTCCCGAAACCGTCAAGTTTGATTAAGCACTTTGTTGTTTTGGGCTCGGACAATGACGGTATCGTGCTCGACTTCTTCGCCGGCTCCTGCACCACCGCCCACGCCGTCCTCGAATTAAACAAGGAAGACGGCGGCAAGCGCAAATTCATCTGCGTGCAGATGCCGGAAGCGTGCGACGAGAAATCCGAAGCGCGCAAAGCCGGCTTTAAGACCATCGCCGACATCGGCAAGGAGCGCATCCGCCGGGTGCTCAAGAACGGCGGCATGAACGCCGGGCTGAAGGTGTTCAAGTTGCGCGAGTCCAACTTCAAACCATGGCGCGGCGATGTGCAAGACGCGGCCGAACTGGCGGCGCAAATGCAACTGCACACCGACCCGGTGGTGGACGGCGCGCGGACCGAGGACATTCTCTACGAACTCCTGCTGAAATCCGGCGTCTCCCTCACCGCCCCACTGCGCGACCACGGCGGCTGGTATCTGGCGGAAGACGCCGGCGCCAAAATCGCCGTCGCGCTGCAACGCATTGACGCGGCGACGCTAAAAGATATACTCGCCGCAGGGCCGGACAAAGTCATCACGCTGGACCGGCTGTTCCAAGGCAACGACCAACTGAAAACCAACACCGCCCTGCAAATGAACGACGCGGGGGTGGGGTTTGAGGTGGTATAATCCGCGCATCGCGCATGAGGTGACACGATGAAAAAGTCAAAGCAAGTTTCCAAAACCCCGGCCGACGATTCATCCCGCCCGCTGCCGCACCCCGGCAACTTCTGGGAATCGCCCACGCTGGAGGAACTGACGCGCATCCAAGGCGTAAAGCCAATCAAAGATGTGCGCGAACTTTTCGGCACCTGGCCGGGGGAGCCGGATGATGGGTTTGAGGAGGCGATAAATGAGTTGCGGTATGGGGATAGGAAAGCGGAATGTCAGAATTAATGACAAGGAAATAGCGCATACAAAAAAGCAGTTGCGCTGTTGGCGGATTATGCCTATAATGGCCGAAAAGTGCTCAAATTTACTGCTTTTTGGGCTTTTTTTGCCCGAGGGCGGTATAACAAACTTCGGAGGCAATACATGAGCAAGCATTTTTTCAAAAATCTGAGAATTGGGAATTTCCGTGGGATTAAATCCTTGGAAATCAATGACCTTGCGCGGGTTAATTTGTTCGTGGGAAAGAATAATTGCGGCAAGACGTCAGTGTTGGAAGCGGCATTTCTTCTGTCGGGAATGTCTAATGCCAACTTGATTGTCACTATGCAAAATCACAGGGGGGTGACCATCACGGAAGGTTCCGATATAAAGGATTTCTTCTATAATCGTGACCACGAGAATGGGTCGATCTTGTCGTGCGCGCAAACGACAGGGGGGAGAAACCTTAAAATTTTACCTTTGTACGGCAATCTGCAAGTGGGGCAGGCGGGTGTGGTTATTTCAAAGGTCCCCGGGAACGGTGATGCGAAATATGCCTCTGAGTTTAGTATGGGGACTCCTGTGACAGGGCAGTCTCTGATTGGGTTTGGGTACGAATTTTCTGTTTCTGGTCAGGCAGATGAAAGCGATGTTCATCGCGCAGGAACTCACTTGACAGAACGTGGCGGTAAAAACTTTGTGGCTTTCACAGATAGTGGCTACAAAGAGCCTATGCGAGGTGCAGGCGTTTATCTATCAAGGAGGGGCTACAACTGCGATTCAGTTGACCAGATGCTCAACAAAAAACGGAAAGAGTTGCTTTTGAGCGCTCTTCAATCAATTGATCCCAAGGTTGTAGACATCAAAACGGGATCACATGATTTGGTGTCCGTTGACGTAGGGTTTCCGGATAGCTTTATCCCCATCAATCTCCTCGGGGATGGGATAATGCGTATTCTGAGCATCCTTTCAGGGATTGACGGGGCCTCGGATGGAATGCTGTTTCTGGATGAAATTGAAAACGGCTTGCACGTCACGGCATTAGAGCGGGTTTGGGAGGTGATACTCAACCACTCGGCAAAATCCAACGCGCAAATTTTCCTCACGACCCACAGCGGGGACGCTATTGAAAGTTTGCGGAATGCGCTGGGTGAAAAATTGTTTCCCGACGTAGTCGCTTGTTACCGTTTGGTCAAATACTCAACGGATGAAGTCCGCGCATACCGCTATTCTGCCGACCAATTGCAAATGGCACTGGCTTCGGAAACCGACATTCGCCTTTAATAATGGCTGTGAATTTTCACATTGTTACTGAGGGCGATGAGGATGTGCGATTCCTGAGAGAATACTTGAGTTTTCTCGGGAAATCCCACTCGGAGGAGTGCTTTAAAGACCTGAAAGGGTGGGGCAAGCTCGGCGGATATACGCCGGACATAGAAGAGATGCAGGACAAAGGAGTCAAGATTTTAATCATTCTTGACGCCAATTCTGATCATGCAAAAAGAAGAAGAGAGGCTGAAAATATTCTCAGCCGCCTGAATCCGCCTCTTTTTCTTTTTCCGGATAATAAGTCCGCGGGGTCTTTGGACGACCTTCTGTTGCGAATCACCTCCTCGGACCACAAGGATGTTTTGGCATGTCTCGAAAAATACGAAAAATGCCTGAGAAAAAGCGGGTATGCTCTTTTTAATGCAAAAAGAAAAGTTTTTGCTTATAAAGATGCCCATGGCCTTCACGGCGTCAAAGGTGCAAACCAATTCGATTCCAAATACTGGAATTATGGCCACCCCGCGCTCAATCCGCTGAAAAAATTCCTCACCGAGCACATCGGCAAATGAAACTCCACTTCAACCCCAACCAGAAACACCAACTGGACGCCGTGGATGCGGTGGTGCGGGTGTTTGAGGGGCAGCCGGCGGGGG
>JAPPQC010000014.1 GCA_028817225.1 Gammaproteobacteria bacterium
GGGGACTTTGGGGGGGTGCATGGGTTGCTGGAGGAGCGGCTGGGGGAAGGGGGCGCGGGGGCGGATGCGGGATGAGGGAGTGTGTAGTATAGTAGTCCCCCGGAGCCATGAGATTCCCTCTCAAATGCTGTTCGTCGGACAAACAATACCGTTCGTCGGGATTGTCTGTCCAACACCTTCCAATTCCTTTATGTTCTCGGTATGGAACGAGAGCATTCAGTGCTTCCTGTGAATTTGGACCTCGCACTCAAAGTATTCGATAAGCAAAAAGTCTCCTTCGGAAGACACGAGACTTTTGCTTTGCGATTCAGTTGGCTGTCCAAGGGCTTTCACGCCTTTGCGCGCGACCCGTCCGTTTTTTCATCGGATGACGCAACAGTCGCCCTTGGAGTGGGCAAGAACATGGTGCATTCCATCTACTACTGGATGGAAGCGGCGCAGTTGATTGGGAAAGCGACGAGGGGGATGGCTCCCACCCCTGTCGGCAAGCGTGTTTTTGATGAAAAAACGGGCTTTGACCCCTATCTGGAGGATGAAGCAACTATCTGGCTGGTGCACTGGCTTATTGCCTCCAATGCCCGCAATGCAACGAGTTTCTACTGGTTTTTCAATCATTATCACAATTACGAATTTGACGGCGAGAGACTGACCAGAGCGTTGCAGGATTTTGCGGAGGAGAAGATTACGGCGAGAACCGCCGAATCGTCTATCAAGAAAGATATTTCAGTTCTTTTGCGGATGTATGCCCCCGCCAAAAAAAGCAAAGGCCGCCACGCGGATGAAGACGCGCTGGATTCTCCGCTTGCGTTGCTGGAGTTGATTGACAACGTTGAAATGAACGCGGCCTATCTTTCGCAGCCTCAGAACCGCGAGAATTTGCCTGTGCATATTCTCGGGTTTGCGTTGGCGCAGTTGTTTCAACACACATCCGCCAGGATGTTTCCGATAGAGGAACTGGTTTATCCCGGTGTGGCATTGCCCTCTTTGGCTTCGGTTTTTCGGCTGACAGAGGATGCGCTGCTCGGCAAATTGGAAAGATTGACCAGACAATTTCCCGGGGACTGGGACATCAGGGAAACCGCGGGTTTGCGGCAGATTTATCTTTTGCAGGAAAAAGCGGATTCAATGAGTTATCTGGAGGATTATTACTCCGGGACAAGAGGCAGGAAGGCGGCATGAACATGCAAGAAAAAGTATCGGTTAACACGCTGTACACCCGCTCTGTCAATCTGGAAAGGGACATTGTTTCCACAGAGGGCATACGGTCTTACATTGTTACCGACAACGCGCTTCAATTACTTCGGCATTTTCACGAAACGCACAAGAAGCCCGGTTCGCCCAAGGCATGGTGCCTGGTTAGTCCCTATGGCACGGGGAAATCGTCTTTTGCGGTGTTTTTGTCCTGCCTGCTTCGCGCTTTTCAAGGAAACGAACATCGGGAAGCCATTAAGAAACTCGCGCAATCCGACGGGAAACTTGCCGCCGCCCTCAAGAGGGCAGCGGGCAAATCCGGGCACTGCATGGTTTTGCTGACGGGAAGCCCGGAGCCGCTTGCAAACAGGCTGGCCCATAGCCTTGAACATGCCGCTAGAGAGTATTGGGAGGGCGCAAGAGGCAAAAGGCCCAATGTGCTGGAGGAATTGTCCGGCCTTGCCCGCAAGAAGAAAATCAAAATAAGCGAAGTGATGGATGCGGTGGTCAATTTGCAGCAGGCTGTTCACAATAAAGGCGGTGGCGGACTCACCATCATTATTGATGAACTCGGCAAGTTCCTTGAATACGAAGTGCGTCACCATGACGCGAATGATATTCATCTGTTGCAGACACTTGCCGAAAAAACGGTTAACAAGAGCGTCGGCACGCTTTCTATTTTGGTGATGCTGCACCAGTCCTTTGAGCAGTATGCAAAAGGGCGGGGCAGGGTGTTGCAGAATGAATGGGAAAAGGTCAGGGGGCGGTATGAAACGGCCTCGTTTGTCGAGCCGGTTCAACAGACGCTTCGCATTGTGCAAGCGGCACTGGACAATCAATTTACCGGCGGCGAGCGCGCCAGCATCAAGAGTCTTGCCCAAGCCATCAGAAAGGATTTGTCACAATCTCATTCGCTTCCTGACGGCCTGAACGCAAAAGAAGCCGACGCCGTGTTTCAGGGCTGCTATCCGTTGCACCCGGTTTCATTGCTCATTTTGTCGGTGCTGTGTCAGAAGGTCGCCCAAAATGAAAGAACCCTGTTCAGTTATCTGGGCAGCAGGGAAAAACACGGCTTTCAGGACAGCCTGAAGTCTTTGAACAAAGTGGGTGAATGGATTTACCCTTCGGACATCTACGACTATTTCATGTTGAACAGGGTGTATTCGTCGCATGACCACCTTATACAGCGGCGGTGGGTGGAAGTTACAACGGCCCTTGATCGCCTGGGTGATGCACAGGCGGACGACATCCGGGTTCTGAAAACCATCGGGCTGCTTAATGTGATTGGAAGCCAGGGCGAGTTCAGGGCGTCTAAAGAGGTTTTGCGCTTGTGTCTGCCAAAGAAAGGGGCGGTTGATCAGTCCATCAAAAGGCTGCGCGACAAGTCTGTTATCACTTACCGCAAGTACAGCGATGAGTTCCGTGTTTGGCAGGGGAGTGATTTTGACATAGAGGGTGAGGTCGGAAACGCAAAGGAAAAATTTGGCCGGTTCCCGCTGGCCGAGAAATTAAATTATCGCCATGCTATGCCGCCGATTGTTGCGAGAAAGCACACCATAGAAAAAGGCGCATTGCGCTATTATTTGCCGGTTTTTGTGGATGCCGTCTCTTATCGTCAGGCCGGGTCTGAGTGCGATGTTCCCCGAATTGTTTTCTACCTGTCTGCCGGAGTGAGAGAGGACAAGGAGCGTTTCAGGCAAAAAATAAAGCCTTATTATTCCGATGCGGACATCATTGTTGAATGCGCCCAAGGTGAGCAGTTGCGCGAGAAAGTGGCTGAATCATTGGCGTTGGAGAAGATACAGAAAGAGTCGCCGACATTGCACTCCGACCCGATTGCCTCCAGAGAGTTGAAAGACAGGTATGCGGTTGCGTTGATTGAAGAGCGCAACGCCATTGGCGACATATTGAGTCGGGCAAATGAAAGTTCGTGGTTTTGGAGGGGCGAAAAACTCGATATCAAAGACAAGTATTCTTTGCAGCAGGAATTGTCCGGGGCAATGGACACCATTTACCATGCTACGCCGATTATCAAGAATGAGATTATCAACCGGTCCAATCTTTCGGGGCAAGGGAACGCCGCCCGCAAACAGTTGCTGCTGGCACTGTTCAGCGGTCAGGATAGGGAAGATTTGGGCTTGGAGAAATTTCCGCCGGAGAAGGCGATTTACAGGGCAATGCTCAAGGCGTCCGGACTGCATAGACAGATAAAAGGGCAATGGCAGTTGTCTGAACCGGACAAAGCGGATTCATGTAATTTTCTCCCGGTGTGGCGACGGCTGGAGTCCTTTTTGGAGCAGTCAGAGAAACAGCCCATGTGCTTTCAGGAACTGGATGCGGAATTGTCAGCCCCGCCATATGGGTTGAAAGCAGGGGTTTTGCCTGCGCTTTATTTTGCATGCTACTTGGTTAACCAGCATGAGGTTGCTCTGTACGAGGACGGCAAGTACACGCCTTACTTGACTGAAGAACTTGTGGAGCGCTATGCCAGAAAGCCTGATTCATTTTCAGTGCAGCGTTTCCGGATAGAAGGCATACGCGCGTCTTTGTTCAAGCACTATGCAAGTTTGTTGAA
This sequence comes from Gammaproteobacteria bacterium, assembly GCA_028817225.1. Classification (NCBI taxonomy): domain Bacteria; kingdom Pseudomonadati; phylum Pseudomonadota; class Gammaproteobacteria; species Gammaproteobacteria bacterium. Next base: position 3,767 of record JAPPQC010000014.1, read on the forward strand.
AGGGACAAAGAAAACATACACACTGATTGATTTGACAAAACCCCTGGTTGGCTTTTTTGATGGCTTGCCCGAATACACATCGAAAACCGGCAAAGTTTCCAAAACCGCAAAAGAGGTCAGGAAGGCGTTTGCCTATGCAAAGTCTCCGAAAGATTTGCTTTATGAGGCGTTGCCGAAGGCTTGCGGATACGGCTCTTCCATCCGGGGCACAAAAGAAGGCAAGGATTTCATAGATACCTTGACACGCGCGTTGCGTGAGTTGAAATCCGCCTATCCTGTGATGCTTGAGGAACAGAAAAAAATCATCTGTGAGACGTTTGGGCTGCCACATGAGACCGACACCGCCAAATTGCGGGCGAAGCTTGTCGGACGGCTGGTTGCGTTGGACCGATACACGATTGATGTTCACGGGGCAAAGGGATTGCTTATCAGAATCAATAACGAGGATATTGACGAGGACGCATGGCTCAAGGGGATATTGACTTTTCTTGCAAAGGGAAAGCCGCCCCGCAAGTGGGATGACACTGACCGCAATTTGTTTGAGTACAAACTCCTTGAATACTCGGAGCATATCAAGGATTTGGAAAAAATAAGATTGTATGCAGACAGCCATTCGGACGGCGAGAAAAACTACAAGTTCATTCTGTTGAAAGCAATTTCTTCAGGTGAGGTTGCGAGAGAAGAGATTGTTGCGATTGACAATGAATCGTTGGAGATAGTGAACCAGATAAAAGACAAGGTCATGAGCGAACTGCGAGAGAGAGACGACAAAGATATACAACTTTCAGTTTTGGCGACCTTGACAAAAGAGTTTCTGGAGTCTTACAAGTCAGATGGCAAAAAAGAAAAGGGCGATGCCCAAAGTACTGCCAAAGACGTCCCGGACATGAACGATGAGGTAGCGTTGTGACGGAAACTCGCCATGTATTGGGGCTTTCCGGCGGCAAGGATAGCGCGGCACTTGCGATTTACTTGCACGACCATGGCAAAGCACCCGAAGTAGAATACTTTTTCTGTGACACCGGCGCCGAATTGCCGGAAGTTTATGACTTTCTGGATCGGCTGGAAGATTATCTCGCCAAAGAGATTGTTCGGCTTAACAGTGGCAGGGACTTTATTCACCACCTGAAAAAGCACGGGAACTTTTTGCCTTCACCCCGGCAAAGATGGTGCACGCGGGAGATGAAAATCAAGCCGTTTGAGGAATTCATCGGTGATGACCCGGCTGTCAGTTACATCGGCATCCGCGCTGATGAAAACAGGCTGGGATACATATCGCACAAGGAAAACATCAAGCCGGTTTATCCGTTCATAGAGGACGGCCTTGTGCGTAAAGACATATTCCAGATACTTGAAAACTCTGTCGGCATCCCGGAGTACTACAAATGGAGAAGTCGTTCCGGATGCTATTTCTGTTTTTTCCAGCGCAGGTCGGAATGGCTTGGCCTCGCCCAGCAACATCCGGACTTGTTTGAAAAAGCCAAACAGTTTGAGAAACTTGAGAACATCAACCACTCAAAATACACATGGGTTGAGGGGATGACATTGGACGAATTGCTGAAACGCGCACAAGAAGCAGGCAGCATGCCCGAAATCAATTCTTCAAAAGACAAGACCAAGTCTTGGCAGGAACTTCTGAAAGAAGCAGATGAAGATGATGATGAAGCCTGCCTGATTTGTAGTTTGTGAAAGTGAATTCATGATACGACAATGGCTTCAGTTTTTGATAAACTACATAAAAAGCTTCGTTTTTATACCCATAAAACGAAGAATCAAATTCCAGCCGAACAGGGAATCTATGCGTGGTATTTGCCTCTCTATATTCTTTTTGATAAAGACGGGGATTCCATGCAAGACCAGTTACAATTTGTCAACAAGACACATTGGTACGAGGCTGAAACGGAGAGTAATTCTTTCCAAGCACAGGCCAATTTGAACTGGAAAATTATGAATATAAATATAAGCGTGGACACTAAGGCGTTGGTGCCTCATAATAGACAACGTGAAGCACGATGGAGGGAAATTATCGCGGATAAAGATCAATCTCGTCTTTTCCGTGATGCTCTGTTGGAGCTAAGCGTATTTTCTCCCCCTCTTTATATAGGCCAAAGCCAAAACTTAAGAGGTAGATATGAGAACCATTTGGCAAGCAGCTCTTTTCACAATCGGGTTTGTGATTTCTTTGATGAGCTTGACGTTTCTTTGCGTGTAGAGGACCTGGTTTTTGCCTGTGTTCCAAACAAGCTTCCTGAAAAAGATCGCGATCTTTTGGAATTTTTGTTGCTTAGAATGTCTGTTCCGCCATTCAGCAAAAAATAAACTTAAACATGAGGTTAAATATCAATGACTCTTCCAGGGAAAATGCAAGAAACTTATGACCAGCGCCTTAGAGGCGTTTATGGTGAGTTTGGCGCCGGAGACGGTAAGCAAATCATATACCTTCAAGGAAATATAAGTCCGGAACGATTGAAAAAAGTAGTCCATCTTATCAACGAAATCCCGGGAAGTGAGAGATGGGGCGTCCGAGATCTTTTCCAAAGGGAGGTTGATGAAGAACGGGTTACTAATAGCCTTATACCCTATTTTATGGATGGGAATAAAGTTAAATTCTTTAATCCCATCACTCTGACATTGCTTCCGAGCTCAGATGAGGCCGGAGGCTTTCAAATTAAAAAAGAGTTATTAGATGTAGAGTTCTCTGAGGAGGATGAGGGGGATGCAGACGGTTTTAATCGTTTTGCAGAAGGAAAAGGATACTTCAGGTTTAAGTACCGTGATGAAGACTCTAAGCCTGATATTGGCAGATATGCAGAACTTGAATGGAATAGTGATAGCACCAGAATAGTTGCTGTTGATGGACAACACCGATTGTCCGCATTAAAGCGTATCTATGATGATTCTCGGAGAAGTGACACAATCAAAAACTGGTTAATTCCTGTTGTTATTCTGGCTGTTGTTCCTGATGAGGCCCAAATTAAGGGTAAGATGCTTGAGGTGGTGAGAAATATTTTTATTTATATCAATAAAGAAGCGAAGCCGCCTAATGAGGCACGACAAATTTTGTTGGATGATCAATGTGTCAATGAAATTTGCACACAGGAAATACTGGAGTATAGCCATGAGAATGTTGTTAAAGAAGGGGGACTCAATCCAGAGAAGGTTCCGCTTCTTTTTTATGATTGGCGTGGACAGGAAAGTGGTGAGGAAAAAGAGAGGTCATCATTTGTTGCGCTCCAATCTGTGGTGGAAGTCAGAGACTGGCTTGGCCACTACATACTGGGCGAAAATTTCTCATATGAACAAATCTCTATGCTTAACATAGAGCCTGATGACACTGATTTGTCTGCTGTTCTCGCAGAAAAGGCAGGTTCAGGCCGCAGGGGAAGACGAGGGTCTAGAAAGCGGAAGCAAGGAAGACAATATTCTTTGACAGAGGAGCAAACAAAGGCCATCCGGGAGAGAGTTCGCAAGTATGTTTTGCCTGGAGTTGTTACAGTGTTTGAGAAGTTTGAACCATACAAAACATACATTCAGAAATTACGCGAAATAGAACACAAATATTGCGATGATTCTGATATAGGGAAAAATGCTTTTGACTGGATTAGATTTGGGCCTACCTCTGCTTGGGGTGAAGATGTCCAGCTCAGGGATAAAATCATAGAAAAAATTGGAGAAATCCAGAAAGAGATAGAGGATGCGAAGGGTCTGCTGCCGCCCATGTTGCTCCACCTCATTGGGATGAGAGGCATTATGTTTGCCTACGGGAGCCTTTACGAGAAATATCAGGATAAAACAGGGGCTGTCCCCTTTGTTGACTATTCAAAATGGTTTGTTGATATCTTGAATAAAGCGTGGCATGAGAAAAACCTCTCTAAATTGTTTGCCTATGATCCTGACAAGGACAAGGTTGAAAGGAAACTTTCAGGAGTGCAGAGATGTTTGGAACATATTATTCTTGACCAGAATAGAAGCATTGTTAATTATCGCCTTGGACAGGCTGAAGCTGCTTTAGGGGCATTGGTTGCGCTGGTTGTACTTTCTCTTGATGAAAACAAGGTTGGTGATTGGGGTGAGTATCTTGACAATTTGGAGTCGACTCTTACAAAGAGTTATAGGAAAGTGGTTCGTGCTGAATGGAGAAACGAGGACAAATCGTTCACTAAAGATGAGTTAGAGGAAGAAGTACGGAAAAGGGCTGAGAGAAAATTGGGAGAGGTTAAGAAACACTTTTCTTTGCCTGAACCCCAAGAAGATGGCGAATACTAATGTGCCTTTGATTAGTTATGATAATCTCTGAGAATAGCATCATCGTCTGACAGGCAAACCGTATGAAGCATAAACTTGGTCACTGCAAGTCATGCGGGCATGGTGAGTTTTGCACCATCCCGAACTGGTATGATCTTTACCGTGCTGATGAGCATGGTAAGGCGTCTTTCGTCCGGTCTGAACCTGTGAATGGAGAATTTAATCTCTATTGCAGGGAATGCGGTGAAATATACGAAGAGCCTGCTAGTTAGGGTCGCTAGATTGTCCTTTCACACATCAAGTGTGATTCAACTCAAAAAGCGACAATTGAACCAAGCGAGTGCAAAAATGAAAGCCTGTTTTTCATCAAAAGCGGTAAGACTGTACAAGGGAAATGTCATTGAAACATTGGAGCAACTTCCCGATGAGTGCATTGACCTTATTTTTTCCGACCCGCCCTACAACCTGTCAAATGACGGTTTCACCTGTCATGCGGGGAAACGTGTGAGTGTGAACAAAGGCGGATGGGACAAGAGCAAAGGCATAGAGGATGATTTTGCGTTTCACGATGCGTGGATAAACGCCTGCCGGCGCGTCCTGAAACCGCATGGCTCGCTGTGGATTTCCGGAACATATCATTCTATTTATGCCTGCGGCTTTGCTCTGCAAAAGCAGGACTGGCATTTGATAAACAATATTTGCTGGTTTAAGCCGAATGCCGCTCCGAATCTTTCTTGCCGCATGTTCACGGCGAGCCATGAGACTTTGCTCTGGGTAAGCAAGGATGAAAAAGCGAGATATTATTTCGATTACGAATTAATCAAAAGCAAGGATTGGGCTGATGACTTCATCAAGAAGCCGGGCAAAGAGATGGAAAGTGTCTGGGTGATTGGAACGCCCAAAAACAGGGAGAAAAGGCACGGAAAGCATCCGACTCAAAAGCCGGAGGCCCTTCTGGAGAGGATTATTCTGGCGTGCAGCAAGGAAGGGGATATTGTGCTGGATCCGTTTTGCGGCAGTGCTACAACAGGCGTGGTTGCGCTGAGAAATGGCCGCGAATTTGTCGGAATTGACGATAGTCAGGAGTATCTTGATGAGTTGGCAATTCCGAGAATCAAGGACGTTTTGATGCAAAACCCGAGTGCGGGCCTGTTTCCCGCCGGCCAGCCCGTTTCCCGGAAAGCGGCATCGCCATAACCCCCCGGTACTGATACACTGCCCTTTCAGCCGGAAAACCGCCATGTCCACAATCGAAATCACCGCCAAGAACTTTCAGCAGGCGCTGGAAGCGGACGGCATTTTGTTGCTTGACTTCTGGGCGGACTGGTGCGGGCCGTGCAAGTCTTTTGCGCCGGTTTTTGAGATGGTTTCAAACAACCATCCGGACATTGTGTTCGGCAAGGTGGATACCGAGAAGGAACAGGACATCGCCGCCGCCTACCAGATTCGCTCGATTCCGACCTTGATGCTGTTTCGCGACCGCGTGCTGATGTTTTCCCAGCCGGGCGCCTTGTCCGCGGCGCAACTCGAAGACCTCGTCGCCAAGGCCAAAGCGCTGGACATGGACGAAGTGCGCGAGGAAATCAGAAAGCAGGCGGAATAGCGCCCGCCCCGCCGCCAACGCATTCGTACACCGGCGCTGTCAAGCCCGCCAGACGCGCACACGCCACAGCGCCGCATTCACACCGACGCCGTCAATCCGCCAACGCCGCATAGCCGCCGCCGCAAAACCCGGCAACGGCCTCGCCCGCCTCACCCCTCCTGAAACGCCGCGCTTGCGGCGGTCAGCGTTTCGGCGATGTCGTCCTCCGAATGCGCGGCGGACACGAAACCGGCCTCAAAGGCGGACGGCGCCAGATAAATCCCGCGTTCCAGCATTCGCGTGAAGAAGCGCGCGAAGCGGTCGGTGTCGCATTGTTTGACCTGCGCGAACGAAGTCACCGGCGCGTCGTGCGTGAAAAACAGGCCGAACATCGCGCCGAGGCTGTCGCAGTAAAACGGCGCGCCGGCGCGCGCCGCGCACTCGCGCAGTCCTTCCACCAGTTGCGTTGTTCTGGCGGCGATGGAGTCGAAGACGCCGGGTTGCAGCAGCAATTCCAGCGTTTTCAGGCCCGCCGCCATCGCAATCGGGTTGCCGGACAGCGTGCCGGCCTGGTAAACCGGGCCTTCCGGCGCCAGTTGCTCCATGATGTCGACGCGCCCGCCGAAGGCGCCGACCGGCAGGCCGCCGCCGATGACCTTGCCGAGCGTCGTCAGGTCCGGCGTAATCCGGTACAGCGCCTGCGCGCCGCCGGGCGCGACGCGAAAGCCGCTCATGACCTCGTCGAAGATCAGCAGCGCGCCGTGCGTGTGGCAGCATTCGCGCAGCGTTTTCAGGAAGTCGCGGTCGCCGGGAACGAAGTTCATGTTGCCCGCCACCGGCTCGACCATCACGCAGGCGATTTCGGCGCCCGCCCGCGCAAAGACCTCGCGCACCTGCGCCGCGTCGTTGTAGCGCAGCACCGTCGTCTGTTCGGCAAACGCCGCAGGCACGCCGGCGGAGTCCGGCACGCCCGATGTCAGCGCGCCCGACCCGGCGCCGACCAGCAGCGCGTCCGCATGGCCGTGGTAGCAGCCGTCGAATTTGACGACGCGGTCGCGGCCCGTGAAGCCGCGCGCCAGGCGCACGGCGCTCATCGTCGCCTCGGTGCCGGAATTGACCAGACGCAGTTTGCCGATGGACGGCATCGCCTCGCGGATTTTTTCCGCCAGCAGGGTTTCCGCTTCGGTCGGCGCGCCGAAACTCAGCCCTTTCGCCGCCGCTTCGCGCACCGCGTCCACCACTTCGGCGCGGGCGTGGCCGAGTATCATTGGCCCCCACGAGCCGACATAATCAATGTAGCCGCGCCCGTCGGCGTCGAACAGGCGCGCGCCGGCGGCGCTCTCGATGAACGGCGGATGGCCGCCGACCGCCCTGAAAGCCCGCACCGGCGAATTGACGCCGCCGGGTATCGAAAGACACGCCCGTCGGTGGAGTTGCCGTGAAATGCCCATGGTTTGCGTGGCCGCGGCAATGGTTCAATGACCGGGTCCGGTTGCCGCGCCCGGTGTATAATAGCAATCTTATGCGTCGGGGGTGGAATTGCGGGGCCGTGCGCCGCCCGTTGGATATGTTGTCATGCTGATACGCCTGAAGAAGGGCCTCAATATCCCGGTTCCGGGCGAGCCGGCGCAGCGCGTCGAGGATGCGCCGCCGGTGTCGCGGGTCGCGCTGATGGCCAACGAATACCACGGCCTTGTGCCGCGCATGAAGACCGAAGTCGGCGACAAGGTGATCCTCGGCCAGCCGCTGTTCGTCAACAAGGCGCACCCCGAGATTCACTACGCCTCGCCGGGCGCCGGCACCGTCGTCGAGATCAACCGCGGCGCGCGGCGCGTGCTGCAATCCATCGTCATTGAACTGGACGGCGTCGGCAGCCACAAGTTCGGGCCGTACGACGCGGCGCGCGCGATGGAACTGGAGCGCGAACGCATCGCCGAACGCCTGCTGAACGGCGGCCTGTGGCCGGCGTTCAGAACGCGCCCGTACAGCAAGACGCCGGCGCCGGACGGCGTGCCGCACTCGATTTTTGTCACCGCGATAGACACCTCGCCGCTCGCCGCCGACCCGCAGGCGGTGGTGGCCGCCGCCTCCGAACACTTTGACCTCGGCCTGCACCTGATTGCGAAACTCACCGACGGCCCGGTCTATGTCTGCGTCGCCGAGTCGTCGGCCATCACAACGGTGCGCGAAGACCCGCAGTTTCACCGCGTCGAGTTCGCCGGCCCGCACCCCGCCGGCCTCGCCGGCACCCACATCCACCACCTCGACCCGGTCCACGGCGACAAGGTGGTGTGGACGATTCATTACCAGGATGTCATTGCCATCGGCGAGTTCTTTCTGACCGGCATCTATCCGACCGGGCGCATCATCGCGTTCGGCGGGCCTGCCGCCGAGCGTCCGCGCCTGCTGCGCACGCGCCTCGGCGCGTCGGTCGCGGAACTGTGCCGCGGCATGATTCGCACCGGCGCGGGCGATGTGCGCCTCATCGTCGGCTCGCCGCTGTCCGGCTACAAGGCCGAAGGCTGGTCGGCCTTTCTGGGCCGCTTCGGGTTGCAGGTGACGGCGCTGTTCGAGCGCAGCGAAAACCCGTTTCTGGCGTGGATACGCCCGGGCCTGCGGCTGTTCTCGGCCAGCCGCGCGTTCCTGCCGGCGTGGATGAGAAGAAGAAAAAACCGGCGGTTCTCGTTCAGTTGCATGCAAAACGGCAGCCCGCGCGCGATTGTGCCCATCGGCCTGTATGAGCGGGTGCTGCCGTACGACCTGCTGGCGACGCAACTGCTGAAGGCGCTGGTGGTGATGGACACCGACGGCGCCCAGCAACTCGGCTGCCTGGAACTTGATGAGGAAGACCTGGCGCTGTGCTCATTCGTGTGCCCCGGCAAGCACGAATTCGGGCCGATGCTGCGCGCCAACCTCGACAAAATCGAGAAGGAAGGCTGATGGCGGGGCTGCGGCGGTTGATGAAGGCCAAGGCGCCGCTGTTCGAGGCGGGCGGGCGCTGGCAGCGCTTCTACCCCATCTACGAGATGGTGGATTCGTTCCTCTACTGGACGCCGAAGACCACCGCGTGCGCGCCGCACATCCGCGACGGGCTGGATATCAAGCGCGTCATGAGTTATGTCGTCGTCGCGACCGTGCCGTGCGTGCTGGTGTCGTGGTTCAACACCGGCTACCAGGCGAACGCCGCGCTGTCCGGCATGGGGCTGGCGGCACTGCCCGGCTGGCGCGGCGCGCTGACGGCGAGCCTCGGCGTCTCCCACGACCCGGCCAGCGTGTGGGCGTGCCTGTGGCTCGGCTTTGTGCATTTTCTGCCGCTCTACCTGGTCACGCTGATTGCCGGCGGCCTGTGGGAGGTGCTGTTTGCGACGGTGCGCGGGCACGATGTCAACGAGGGCTTTTTCGTCACCTCCATTCTCTACACGCTGTCGCTGCCGCCCGACATTCCGCTGTGGATGGTGGCGCTCGGCATTTCATTCGGCGTCGTCATCGGCAAGGAGGTGTTCGGCGGCACCGGCAAGAACTTTCTGAACCCGGCGCTGACCGGGCGCGCCTTCCTGTTCTTCGCCTACCCCGCGTTCATGAGCGGCGACGAGGTGTGGGTCGCGGTGGACGGTTACAGCGGCGCGACGCCGCTCGCCGCCGCCGCAGCCGCCGGCATGGAGGGCGTCGCGCGCGAGGGCTACACCTGGTGGCAGGCGTTCATCGGCGTCATTCCCGGCTCGCTCGGCGAGACTTCGGCGCTCGGCTGCCTGATCGGCGCGGTGTTTCTGGTGTACACGCGCATCGCGTCGTGGCGCATCATTCTCGGCGTGTTCTTCGGCATGGTGGCCACTTCGCTGCTGTTCAACTGGCTGGACGCCGGCCCGATGTACTCGATGCCGTGGCACTGGCACCTGGTGCTCGGCGGCTTCGCCTTCGGCATGGTGTTCATGGCGACCGACCCGGTGTCGGCGGCGGCCACCGACGCCGGGCGCTGGATATTCGGCTTTCTGATCGGTTTCATGACGGTGCTGATACGGGCCGTCAACCCGGCCTTCCCGGAAGGCGTGATGCTCGCCATCCTGTTCGCCAACATCTTCGCGCCGACGATAGACTACTTCGTCGTGCGCGCCAACGCCCGCAAACGGATGAAACGCTATGGCCAATGATTCGGTATCAAAGACGCTGATTGTCATCTTCACGCTGTGCGTGCTGTGTTCGGTCGTCGTCTCGACGGCGGCGGTGATGCTGCGGCCCCTGCAGGAGCAGAACCGGCTGGCCGAACTCAACGCCAGCATCCGGCAGGTCGCGGGCCTGCCGCGTTCCGACGACGGCGACGCCGAGGCCGGCGCCGTCGTCGAGGCGCGCATCGTCGAGTTGGCGAGCGGCGAATATGTCGGCGAGCCGGAGATTGCGGGCTTTGACATGGTGAATTCCGCGCGCGACCCGAAGTTGAGCACCGCGCTGGCGGCCGGCGACGACATCGCGCGCATCCAGCGCCTGCCGCGGTTTGCCAAGATATACCTGCTGAAACGCGGCGACCAACTGGACAAGATTGTGCTGCCGCTGTACGGCTACGGCCTGTGGTCCACCCTCTACGGCTTTATCGCGCTTGAGGCCGACGCCAACACCGTTTATGGGCTACAATTCTACCGGCACGGCGAGACCCCCGGTCTCGGCGGGCGCGTGGACGACCTGGCGTGGCGCGCGCTGTGGCGCGGCAAGCGCGTTTATGAAAGCGGCGTCGGCGCGCCGGTGCTTGATGTCGTCAAGGGCCGGGTCGGCGCCGCCGACAGCCGCGCCCGCTACAAGGTGGACGGCCTGTCGGGCGCGACCATCACCAGCCACGGCGTCGGCAACATGATTCGTTTCTGGTTCGGCGAGCGCGGCTACCGGAGATTTCTGGTCAAAAACTGGCCGCAACAGGCCGGCGCGGAGCCGGGCCGCGGCTGACAAGGGAGACAACAGGAAAAAAACAATGGCATGGCGTGAAAACAAAAAGGTGCTGATTGATCCGCTGGTGGACGACAACCCGATCACCCTGCAGATTCTCGGCATCTGCTCGGCGCTGGCCGTCACGACGACGCTGGCGGCGTCGCTGATTATGTGTCTTGCGCTGACCTCGGTGCTGGCGCTGTCCAATGTCTCCATCAGCATGATCCGCCACCATGTGCCGACCAATGTGCGCATCATCGTGCAAATGACCATCATCGCCTCGCTGGTCATCCTGGTGGACCAGATACTGAAGGCGTATGTGTATGAAATCAGCAAGACGCTGTCGGTCTTCGTCGGCCTGATCATCACCAACTGCATCGTGCTCGGGCGCGCCGAGGCCTACGCGATGAAAAATCCGCCGGCGCCGAGTTTCTTCGACGGCCTCGGCAACGGCCTCGGCTACAGTTTTGTGCTGGTGGTGGTCGGCACCGCGCGCGAGTTGTTCGGTTCGGGCACGCTGCTCGGCTACCCGGTGCTGCAACTGGTTTCCGAGGGCGGCTGGTACCAGCCCAACGGCCTGATGCTGCTGCCGCCGAGCGCGTTTTTCATCATCGGCCTGATGATCTGGGTGATTCGCTCGTGCAAGCCGCAGCAGGTCGAGCAGCCGGAGTTTCGCATTCAGGCGCAGGCCGCCTGACGCCCGCCGACGCACGCGATGGAAATTTACCTGCAACTGCTGGTTCAGTCGGTTTTTGTCGAGAACCTGGCGCTCGCCTTCTTTCTCGGCATGTGCACCTTCCTCGCCATCTCCAAGAAGATGGAGAACGCCATCGGCCTCGGCATCGCCGTCACCGTCGTCCAGGCGCTGACGGTGCCGATCAACAACCTGATTTACCAGTTTCTGCTGAAGAAGGGCGCGCTGGCGTGGGCCGGCCTGGGGGCGATGGATTTGTCCTTTCTCGGCTTCATCAGTTACATCGGCGTCATCGCCGCGGTCGTGCAGATACTCGAGATGCTGCTCGACCGGTTTTTCCCGGCGCTCTACAACGCGCTCGGCATTTTTCTGCCGCTGATTACCGTCAACTGCGCGATTCTCGGCGGTTCGCTGTTCATGGTCGAGCGCAACTACGACTTCGCCGAGAGCGTGGTGTACGGCTTCGGCAGCGGATTCGGCTGGGCCATCGCCATTCTGGCGCTTGCCGGCATCCGCGAGAAACTCAAATACAGCGATGTTCCCGCCGGGCTTCAGGGCCTGGGCATCACCTTCATCACGGTCGGTTTGATGTCGCTCGGCTTCATGGCGTTTTCCGGCATCCTGTTCTGAGCGCGCCGCCGCACGCCGCCTGAAACCCTTGCGCGGCGCGGTTTTCACCGCCCGCGGGTTTTTCTTTGCCCGGCCCGCGCACCCGTTCAGAAACCTTTGTCATGCTTGAAACGGGGCGCCGGCATTGGGTATAATGAGCGTCAACTTCGGGACATAACAGCAATACAACAACAGGGGGTGTTTAACATGGCAAAACAGGAAGACAACACGGTCACGCTGCCGATGACGCTGGAGACGGCGTCCGCGGATCTGGCCATTCGGTACCTGAAGGACGCGCAGTTTCGCGCCGACTTCGACAAAGATCCGAAGGCCGCGATTGCGAAGATTGCGGGCCGTGAAGTGCCGTCCGACATGAAGGTCGAGGTGCACCAGAACGACGAGAAATGCTGGCACATCGCGCTGCCGTCGAAGGAGCACATCGCCACACTGGGCGACAAGGACATGGAAGTGGTGTCCGGAGGCTTTAGCAGGCATCGGCAAGGCTACGGCCACGGCCTTTGCTGGGGCTGATTGCGTGTCGGGGGACAGGCCGCAAGGCGGGGCGCAAATGGGCGCCGACTTCGGAACATAACAACACACACAGGGGGTGTTAACATGGCAAAACAGGAAGACAACACGGTCACGCTGCCGATGACGCTGGAGACGGCGTCCGCGGATCTGGCCATTCGGTACCTGAAGGACGCGCAGTTTCGCGCCGACTTCGACAAAGATCCGAAGGCCGCGATTGCGAAGATTGCGGGCCGTGAAGTGCCGTCCGACATGAAGGTCGAGGTGCACCAGAACGACGAGAAATGCTGGCACATCGCGCTGCCGTCGAAGGAGCACATCGCCACACTGGGCGACAAGGACATGGAAGTGGTGTCCGGGGGCTTTCACGAGCATCCGCGCGGCTACGGCTACGGCATTTGCTGGGGCTGATTCGTGTCACAGGACCGGTCGAAAGGCGGTGCCGCGAAGGCCGATGCCGGCGCCAACGCCGCGATAAAGGACGCTGACATGGAAAAAGTGGCTGGAGGCCGGGGACGGCACATCCAGTTGCAATCATGGCACACCTGCGGCGATGTGTACGGCGAGGCGTGGTGCCGCGAACGCGGCATTGACCCGAACCAGCCTTTCTGAGCAAGTCCGACAGTTCGCAAGCCGGGCAACCCGGCTGCCGGACAAAGACAAACCCGCGGTGCGGCTCACGCCGTCCGCGGGTTTTTCTTTGCCTGCGCCGCGCCGCCGTCCGTTCAGAAACCTTTGTCAGTATTGACAGCGGCACGGCGCCTTGTATATTGAAACCCATCGGGGCAATACCGCCCGGACAATGCAAATTGAGACAACACAACAAAACACAGATTCAAGGAGTTCACTCATGGAACAACAAGAACAAGCCAACGCGGTTCAACTGCCGATGACGCCCGAGGCGACATCCGCGGTGCTGGCCGTTCGTTACGCCGTGGATGCGGAATTCCGCGCCGCGTTTGACAAAGACCCGAAAGCGGCGCTGGCCAAAATGAGCGGCCAGGAACTGCCGTCCGACCTGGAAATCGTGGTTCACCGCAATGAAGACAAGCGCTGGCATCTGACGCTTCCGGCGCAGGAAACCGCAGGTGCGCTGGACGACGAGGACATCGCGAATGTCGCCGGCGGCATGGGCGGTTTGACAGCGGCGCTGTCGCTGGTTGCGGCTACGCCCGCTATTTGCGCCGCCGCTTGCCAGGGCATACCCCCCGCCGCCGCTCTTGCCGCCACCGTGGTCGGTGGTGTTCCCGGCCCGATGGGTATTGCCGCTGCCGGCATGGCGGTCGCAACTGCCGCAGCGGCTGTTCAGGCCGGGACTGCCGGCGGCAACGACGGCTGAACCGGCTGTTCCAGCCGCAGACAAAACCCGCGGTGCGGCTTACGCCGCCCGCGGGTTTTTCTTTGCCTGCGCCGCGCCGCGCCGTCCGCTCAGAAACCTTTGTCAGTATTGACGGGGGCGCGGGTTTCCGCCAAAGTAGCCGCGGCTTACAATATCAATCCAACCATAAGGAGGAATCCAATCATGGAACAACAACAAGCCAATGCGGTAACGCTGGCAATGACGCCCGAGGCGGTGTCTGCGATGCTGTCCGCGATGTATGCAAAGGATGCGGATTTTCGCGCCGCGTTTGACAAAGACCCGAAAGCGGCGATTGCGAAGGTTACCGGCCAGAAAATGGCGCCCGCCGCCAAGGTGGTCGTGCACCGCAACGAAGACAAGTGCCTGCACATCACGCTGCCGTCGCAAGAGGCGATGTCGCTGATGTCGGACCAGGATATTTCCGGCGTGTCCGGCGGCACCAGGGCCGGTCCCGCCACCTTTTTCAATTGCATTGTCGGCCCCCTGCTGGTCGGGTCGGGCCTTTGCGATTGCTGTTCCGGCACCGGAGGCACCGCACTCTCGGATGAGGATGCCGCCACCGTTACCACTGCGATGACGACACTGACAGACGCCTATGCCGGGCTGTTCGGCGCCGTTGCCTCTATCGCCGCAAGCGGCGGCGGCAGCGGCGGCACCCCCTGACCGGGGCGCTTTCGCACCGACAAACCCGCGGCGCGGTTTCCGCCGCCCGCGGGTTTTTCTTTGCCTGCGCCGCGCCGCGCCGTCCGCTCAGAAACCTTTGTCAGTATTGACCGGGGCGCGGGTTTTTGCATAAAGTAAGGGTGGCTTAAATATCAACCCAACTACCAAGGAGGAACCCATCAATGGAACAAAAACAAGCCAATGCGGTAACGCTGCAGATGACGCCCGAGGCGATTTCTGCGATGCTGGCCGCGATGTATATAGGGGATGCGGATTTTCGCGCCGCATTTGACAAGGACCCGAAAGCGGCGATTGCGAAGATCAGCGGCCAGGAAATGGCGGCGGACGCCGAGGTGGTCGTGCACCGCAACGAAGAAAAGTGCTGGCACATCACGCTGCCGTCGCAAGAGGCGATGTCGCTGATGTCGGACCGGGAGATTTCCGGCGTGTCCGGCGGCACCGGCAGCAGCAGTGACCCTCTGGGCATTCTCTCCACCTTCTCCCGTTTGCTGGGGGGCGTTGTCTTCGACAATGTGCAGAGCGAAAGGAGCACCCTCACGGCAGAGCAGGCTGACGCCACTGTCAATGCCCTGAACACGCTGACGGATGCCTATGCCGGGCTGTTCGGCGCCGTTGCCTCTATCGCCGCAAGCGGCGGCGGCAGCGGCGGCACCCCCTGACCGGGGCGCTTTCGCACCGACAAACCCGCGGCGCGGTTTCCGCCGCCCGCGGGTTTTTTGTGTACACTTGCCCCCATGCTTGAAATCACGCTGGGAGTCGGGTTTTTCACCGGCATCGTGCTGGTGCTGGTTTTCGTCATCCTTGTCGCCAAGGCGCGGCTGGTGGTGTCGGGCTGCGCCCGGGTTGTCGTTAACAGCGAGACCGAGTTTGAGGTTCCGGTCGGCCTGAAACTGCTGACCGCGCTGGCCGACAACCAGTTGTTCATCTCGTCGGCCTGCGGCGGCGGCGGCACCTGCGCGCAGTGCCGCGTGCGCGTGCTGTCGGGCGGCGGCGCCATTCTGCCGACCGAGACCACCCACATCACAAAGCGCGAGGCGCGCAACGGCGACCGGCTGTCGTGCCAACTGACGGTCAAGCGCGACATGGAAATCGAGGTGCCGCCGGAAGTGTTCGGCTGCCGCCAGTGGCAATGCACGGTGCGCTCCAACGACAATGTCGCGACCTTCATCAAGAACCTGGTGCTGGAACTGCCGCAGGGGGACGAGGTGGATTTCCGCGCCGGTGGCTATGTGCAGATTGAGTGCCCGCCGCACAAGGTCCGCTTCGCCGATTTTGATGTCGGCGAGGACTACCGCGATGTCTGGGACCAGTTTGATATCTGGCGCTACCGGTCGGCGGCCGCCGAGCCGGTGACGCGGGCCTACTCAATGGCCAACTACCCCGATGAAAAAGGCGTCATCATGCTGAATGTCCGCATCGCGACGCCGCCGGACCCGGCCCTGCCGCCGGGCGTGATGACTTCATACCTGTTCAACCTGAAGCCGGGCGACGCGGTGACCATCTCCGGGCCTTTCGGCGACTTTTTCGCGCGCGACACCGACAACGAGATGATCTTCATCGGCGGCGGCGCCGGCATGGCGCCGATGCGTTCGCACATCTTCGACCAGTTGCGGCGCATTCGCAGCAAGCGCCGCATCAGTTTCTGGTACGGCGCGCGCAGTTACCGCGAGTTGTTCTTTGTCGAGGATTTTGACGACTTGCAGCGCGAGCACGACAATTTTCAGTGGACCATCGCATTGTCCGACCCGCAGCCGGAAGATCACTGGGAAGGGCTGACCGGCTTTATCCACCAGGTGCTCTACGAGCGCTACCTGAAGTCGCACCCGGCGCCGGAGGATTGCGAATACTACATCTGCGGGCCGCCGATGATGAACACCGCCGTGATTGGCATGCTTCACGAACTGGGCGTCGAGGAAGAGAACATCCTGTTCGACGATTTCGGCGGATGACGCCGGCGCCGCGCCGCGCCGCCGCGCCGGTCACCCTGGCGGGCCTCTTGCTGGCCGCTTTGCTGGCGCTTGCGGGCTGCGACGCCGCGCCGCCGCCCGCCGAGCACGCGCTGCATGGCGAGACCATGGGCACGACCTGGTCGGTGAAACTGTTTGACGCGGTTCCGGCGGCGGAATACGACGCCATGGCGGCGGAAATCGCCGTGTTGTTCGACGGCCTCAACGCCGCCATGTCCACCTACATCGAGGATTCCGAAATCAGCCGTTTCAACCGCTCGCGCGACACGGCGTGGCAGCCGGTGTCGCCGGCGCTCGCTGAAATCGTCGCGCAGGCGCTTGAAATCAGCGGCCACACGCGCGGCGCCTTTGATGTGACGGTCGCGCCCATCGTCGCCCTGTGGGGTTTCGGCGCGGCGCAAAAGGAGGGGACATTTCCGGACAGAATGCTGCTCGACGACCTGATGAAAACCGTCGGTTACCGGCATTTGTCGGCGCGCCTTGAGCCGCCGGCGCTGCGCAAGGATGTGCCCGCATTGCAGGTGGATTTGTCGGCCATCGCCAAGGGCTACGCGGTGGACCGGGTGGCCGCGCTGGTGGCGGCGCACGGCGTGAACAACTACCTGGCCGAGGTCGGCGGCGAGCTCAGGGCGTCCGGCGTCAGCCAGTTGCTGCGCCCGTGGCGCGTCGGCGTCGAGAAGCCGACGCCGGGCTGGCGCGAGACGATGCACATCGTCGAACTGAAGGGGCGCGGCATTGCGACATCGGGCGATTACCGCAATTTCATCGAACTCGACGGCAGGCGCTACTCGCACGGAATTGACCCGCGCACCGGCGAACCGGCGCCGTACCGCGGCGCGTCCATGACCGTCATCGCCGACACCGCGATGGAGGCCGACGCCTGGGCGACGGGGCTGTTTGTTCTCGGCAAGGACGAGGCGCTGGCCATCGCCGAGGCGCACGGGCTGGCGGTGTACTTCATCGAGCAGGCCGGCGACGGTTTCTCGCAGACTTTCAACGAGGCTTTTTCAGGCCATCTGGTGTTGCAGTAGCGGGCGGCATGGGCTGCGTGTCTTGTATGCCGGTATGCCTTGTATGCACTGTATGTCTTGCATGTCTTGTATAATCGGGGAATGATTTACATCGCCAGTTTTCTTGTCCTGCTGATTGTCGTCGCGGCGATGGCGGTGGGCGTGATTTTCAAAGGCCGGCCCATCCGCGGCAGTTGCGGCGGTCTCAATTGCCCGTCCTGCGGCGACCGCCCGCGCTGCGCGGCGCGCAAGGAAAGCGCATAGAGCACCGCCCCGGCGCCGCCGTTTGCGTGCCGCCGCGGTTTCGGGCCGGGCCGCGGTGATATAATCGCCGTATGCACAAGACACTGGTTTCAACGGAGACACTGGCGCGCCACCTCGACGATCCGAAGTGGGTCGTGTTTGACTGCCGCTTTGATGTGACCCGCCCCAAAGTGGGCCGCGAGGGTTACCTGAAGAAGCACATCCCGGGCGCGATTTACGCCGACCTCGACGCCGACTGGTCGTCGCCGCCAGGCCCCGGCGATGGCCGCCACCCGCTGCCCGACCCCGGCGCATTGTGCGAGCGTTTGTCGGCGTGGGGCGTCGGCCCGGATTCGCAGGTGGTTGTGTATGACGACGGCGTCGGCTCCGTCGCCGCGCGCATCTGGTGGACGCTGCGCTGGCTGGGGCACGATGCCGCGGCGCTGCTCGACGGCTGCTTCGGCAAGTGGCTTGAGGAGGGGCGCCCGGTGACCGACGAGATACCGCAACCGGCGCGGGCCGTTTTTCGCGGCGCCGCCAACGATGCGATGTGGATGACAACCGACGAGGTCGCGCGCCGGATGGACGACGACGATTCGGTCGTGATTGACGCGCGCCCGCCGGAGCGTTTCTCCGGCGAGCGTGAGACGGTGGATTCCGTCGGCGGCCACATCCCGAACTCGGTCAATCATCCGCTGATGCGCAATCTCGGCGACAACGGCTGCTTTCTGCCGCCGGAACAACTGCGGCGGCAATACCTGGCGCTGCAAAAACCGGTGACGATACATTCCTGCGGCTCGGGCGTGACCGCATGCCACAATCTGCTGGCGATGGAGGTTGCCGGCCTGCCCGGCTCGCGGCTCTATGTGGGGTCGTGGAGCGAATGGATCGCCTCGCCGCAAAGACCCACCGCCAGAGGAGAATAAAACATGAAAAAAATAAGCGTTGAAGAATTGAAGAAGATCATGGACGACAGCGGCGAAGTCCAGCTGGTTGATGTCCGGTCTTCGCAGGAATATCTTTCGGCCAGGATTACGCAGGCGCAGTTCACGCCGATTACGCATTTCGACCATTACGCGCCGCTGCTCGACAGGGAGCGCGAGGTGTACGCGATGTGCGGCGGCGGCGGGCGCGCCGGTGAATTCTGCCGCATGCTCGAGCGGCTCGGCGGGTATTCGCCGGTGGTCGTCGAGGGCGGCATGAGGGCGTGGATGGAGCGCGGCTACCCGGTTGAAATCGGCCCGAAGCAGATGTGGTCGCTGGAACGCCAGACCCGTTTCGGCGCCGGGCTGCTGGTGCTGCTGGGCGTGGTGCTGGGCGCCGTGGCACACCCCGGTTTTTTTCTGCTGTCGGGTTTCATCGGCCTCGGGTTGATGTTTGCGGCGGTGACCAACTTCTGCGGCTTTTCCATTCTGCTGTCGAAGATGCCGTGGAACAAGCAGTCCGAAGAGCGGCCCGAATCCGGGAGCGCTTCGGCGTGAAGTTCTGCAGCCACTGCGGATCTTCAGACCTCAACATAAAAATCCCCCCCGGAGACACGACGCCGCGCAGGGTTTGCGCGCATTGCGGCACGATTTTCTACGAGAATCCCAAGATTGTCGCCGGCTGCATTCTTGAGTGGGAGGACAAAATCCTGCTGTGCAAGCGCGCGATTGAGCCGCGCGCCGGTTTGTGGACGGTGCCGGCGGGGTTCATGGAGAACGGCGAGTCGGTTGTCGAGGCCGCCGCGCGCGAGGCGTGGGAGGAGGCGGGCGCCCGAAGCGGCGACCTGAGCCTGCACACGATGTACAACCTGAAGCATGCGGACCAGGTTTATATTCTCTACCGCGGAAGCCTTGATGAGGGGCGTTTCAAGCCCGGCCATGAAACGCTGGAAGCCGGTCTTTGCGGCGAGGCGGACATTCCGTGGGACACCATCGCCTTTACGGTGGTCAGGGAGGCGCTGGAATTGTATTTCGCCGACCGCAGCCGGCGGCGTTTCAGGCTGCACGAAGGCGACATCTACCGCGACGGCGGCGAGCAGCTGCGGATTGTGCGTTACTGAATCAGGCGGCGCGTCCGGCGCGGCGCGGCGCCGGCACGCCTGCGGGAATGCTGTTGCGGACTGTCTGTTATTGAATCAGGCGGCGCGCCGTTGCCGCGCCTGCGGAGGTGTCGTTGCGGATTGTGCGTTACTGAATCAGGTGGCGCGTCCGTCGCCGCCGCGGCACGGCGGCGACGCCGGAATCTCGCCGTGACGCCGGCGCCATTCCTCCGGCGTCAGCGTGTGCAGCGCCAAAGCGTGGACGCCGCCGGCCAGTTCTTCGGCCAGCAACTCGTTGAGCGCGCGGTGTCTGTCAATCAGCCGGCGGTTCTCAAAGCGGCTTGAGACCACGACGATTTTG
Source organism: Gammaproteobacteria bacterium (assembly GCA_028817225.1). NCBI lineage: Bacteria > Pseudomonadati > Pseudomonadota > Gammaproteobacteria > Gammaproteobacteria bacterium. The sequence continues at coordinate 23,987 of JAPPQC010000014.1, forward strand.
AAGTGGGATTCCGAGCCGGGCGGAACATTGTGGCGGTCGCTTTCGTTGACGACCTCGAAGTAGTCGGGGCTCAGGCGCCTTGCGATTTTGTTCTCGATGGTTGTTTGCACGGGATGGGTCATGTTCAACTCCGTTCGTCTGATTATATCAGTCAATGCCGTAAAAGCGGCGGGTGTTGGCGGTGACCGTCCGGCACAGCGACGCGAACGAAGTGTTGCGGCAGGCGGCGATTTCCCTTGCGATGTGCGCGAGGAAAGCGGGTTCGTTGCGGCGTCCGCGCGGCGCCGGGCGCAGGGTGCGCGGCGCCAGGTAGGGCGCGTCGGTTTCTATCATCAGGCGGTCGTCGGGGATGTGGGCGACGGCGTCGCGCAGCGCGTGGCCGCGCCGCTCATCGCAAATCCAGCCGGTGACGCCGATGAACAGGCCGAGGTCGAGGTAGTCCGCCAGCATCGCCCGGTCGCCGGTGAAGCAATGCACGACGGCGTTGCCGACCCGCTCCCGAAGCGGCGCCAGCACGGCGAGAAAGTCGTCGTGGGCGTCGCGCTGGTGCATGAACAGCGGCAGGCGGGTTTCCGCCGCCAGAAGAATCTGCCGCTCAAAAACGGCGCGTTGCAGGTCGCGCGGCGAGAAGTCGCGGCAGTAGTCCAGCCCGGTCTCGCCGATGGCGACCACCTTGTCGTCCGCCGCCAGCCGCCTCAGTTCGTCGCCGGCGTCGTCGTCCCACTCGCGCGCATGGTGCGGATGCACGCCGGCGCCGGCGTAGAGCAACTCCGGATACCGCTTCGCCAACGCCAGCGCTTCGGCACTGTCGGCCACCCCGGAACCGGGCACAACCATCGCCACCACCCCGCCATCCACCGCCCGCCGCAACACCTCCCGCTCATCCTCCCGAAACGCCCGATGCGTGAAATTGAAGCAGATGTCAATCAAGGGTTTGTTTGCCGTCATATCGGAATCTTATTGATTATCAAACCGCTGTCCAATGCCCGGTTGGTTGCGCCCGGAAATTGATGTTACAGTGGGCTTTGTGAACAGGCCCGCTGACTTTGGTTTGGGGGGCCGCCGGGATTTTGCCGGCGGCTTCCCGTTTTCGGGCGCCGGACATGCCGGCGACAGGCGCATTATTCATTTTGACATGGATGCGTTTTTCGCCGCGGTTGAGCAGCGCGATTTTCCCGAGTATGCCGGCAGGCCCGTCATCGTCGGCGGTTTGCCGGACAAACGCGGAGTGGTTGCGACATGCAGTTACGAAGCGCGTCGCTACGGGATACGCTCGGCGATGTCTTCGGCGCGCGCGGCGCGGCTGTGTCCCGCCGCGGTTTTTATCAAGCCGCGATTTGAGGTCTATCGGCGGGTGTCGGCGCAAATCCGCGCAATCTTCGAGCAGTACACCAGCCTTGTCGAAATGCTCTCGCTTGACGAGGCGTATCTCGATGTCAGTGAAAGCGCGACCGACATCAAGGCCGCTTCCGCTCTTGCCCGCGAAATCAAGCGGCGCGTGCTGGAGACCACGCGGCTCACGGTTTCAGCCGGCATTGCCTGCAACAAATTCCTCGCCAAAATCGCCTCCGACATGGACAAGCCGGACGGGTTTTATGTGGTGCCGGCACAGCGGAGCGGGCAGTTTGCCGGGAGTTTGCCGGTGGGCAAGTTCCACGGCATCGGCAGGGTCACCCGCGCGAAGATGGAGAAACTCGGCATTGTCACCGGCGCCGACTTGAGACGGCGCCCGCTGGATGAACTGGTCGGTGTCTTCGGCAGCGCGGGATATTATTATTATCAGGCGGCGCGCGGCGTGGATTGCCGGGCGGTGGTTGCCGGGCGTCCGCGCAAGTCCGTCGGTTCTGAAACCACTTTTGAAAACGACCTGCGCGACGCCGGCGAGATCGCGGATGAAGTCAAACACCGCGCACTCGAAGTGGCGCGTATTCTGGCCTCGCGCAAACTGAGCGGGCGCACGGTCACGCTCAAGGTCAAGTACGCCGATTTCACCCAGATTACCCGCAGCCATACGCTGGACCATCCGTTGACCGGCCTCAAAGAGATGCTGCGCCTGTTGTCGGGGCTGCTGCAGAAAACCGAGGCCGGCGCGCGCCCGGTGCGGCTGCTTGGCGTGACGGTTTCCGGCCTGTGCGCGCCCGGCACGCCGAGACAGGTGACGCTGGCGCTTCCCGGAATGGCGGGGACGGTGTGATGGGCAGGATGGTGTCACTGGATTCTGACAGCGGCGCCCCCATCAAGCTGACCCGTTCCTGAGCGTCGGGTTTACGGTGCCTTCAGGTTCAGGACTTCGTTGTCCTGGTCGATTGAGAATTCGAAGTTGCCGAGGAAGTCCATGCCGAGGAGGCCGTCTGCGGCGAAGGTTTCCGGCATTTCGGCGATTCCGACCGGCATGTCGTTGAAAGTGATGTCGCCGACGCTGAAACTTCTGGTCGGAACAATCGTCACATCCACCTGGCTGCCGACGGCGTTGAAGCGGGCCTGTTCGCCGCCTTTGGTGGACAGGCCGATGGCTTTGGCGAATTCCTGCCGCAGGATGGAGATGGAGGCGCCGGTGTCGAGCACCAGGTCGGCGGTGCGCTCGTTGACGCTGACCTTGACCAGGAAGTTGTTGCCTCTGCGCGCCATTTCAATCGGGGCGCCTTCCCCGAGCCGCGTCAACTGCTCGACCAGTTGCGAGAGTTTGCGCGCCTTGCCGCCCCATTCCGGGTCGTGCAGTATCCGGTTGAGGTTGCCAAGCCCCTCGTCGTAGCGCCCTGAGCGGTACTGGGCGCCGGCGAGCGCGTAATAGTACTCGGGCCGGTCGCCGTTTTTCTCAATCAGCAGGTGGTAGAGTTCGCCCAGTTTGCGCCATTGCTTTTTCGCGGTCAGCCGGCGGCGCCAGGTTTCGGTGGTTTGTTCAATCACCTGGTCCGCCGTTTCGGCGAGCGTGTTGTCGCGGTCGTAGATTTTCGCATCAAGCGCGTTTTCGAGCGCCCTTGCGTAGCGGCCCCGGCTTGCGTCGAGCCGCGCCCGCAGCAGCAGCGCATCGGGGTCGTAACTGTCGCCTTCAAGGTATTGCGCGAGCAGTTGCCCGGCCTCGTCCGGTTTTTTGCGCGCCATCAGTTGCCGCGCCCGGTCGAGCAGCGTTTTGCGCATTTTTTCCGCCCGGGCGGGGGTCTTGCGGCGGGTTTCCCGGTAAATCAGCAGCGCCTCGCGCACCTCGCCGCGCGCCAGGTGCGTCCGGAAGGGGTCGGCGTCCGCCGCCGGGGTATTTTCACCATTTTCCGCGATGGCCGCCGCCGGGGGCTTTTCAGCCGGGGCCTGCTGCGCCACAGGCTCTTTTCCCGCGCCCTGCAAGGCGTGCAGCGACCAGCCGGCAATGAAGCCGACCAGCAGCCAGAAGGTGATATTCAACAGGGGCATTGTTGTATTATATATCGCTTATAATGGGCCTTTCAGGCCAAACATTGCACTGACAGACAATGGCATCAAAATCAAAGAGAAAGTCCGGCAAAGGACGCAAAAGAGGGCCGCAGAAACCGGCTGCCGCCGCAGTCGCGGCCGCATCCAGCGGCTCGCCGAACGAAAGCCGTCCGGTTGAAGAATCGGCCGCCGCCGGCCGCCGCCCGCGTCCGGCGCAAAACAACACGCAAGACAATGGGCAAAACAATGGGCAAAACAACGGGACGGCATCGCATGCCGTCAATGTCCGCGCGCTGCTGAACGATGCCAGCATTCCCTATTGCTGGGCGTTCGGGATCTTTTTTGGTTTGACTGCAATCGTCGCGCCCTACGGTCAGACGGTCAACGGTTTCAATCCCGATCTCCACATGGCCGGTTACCTGCAGGTGGGCGGCCTGGCGTTCATTCTGGTTTATCTGTTCCACTATCTTCAGCGCGGGCACAATGCGCTTTATATGCCGCGCACTCCGATGATATGGGTGGTGTTCGCGCTGTATCTGTGGATGCTGCTTTCGCTGCTGTGGGCGCACAATTTCTACGAAGCCTGGGTGAAAATCCTCGACTGGGGCGCCGCGCTTTGCATCTTTGTGCTTTCCCTGCTGCTGATTCGAGACAGCCGCACGTTTTTCCCCGTTCTGCTGTGCTTCTATCTGGGCGGTCTTGCCGTTTCGCTGCTCGGAGTGGGCCAGTACCTGCTGGCGGTGGACTGGGTGCAGCAGCACCAGGCACCGGCGGCCACCTTTGGCAACAAGAACATGGCGGGCGAATACCTCGTGCTGGTGGCGCCGCTGGGGTTGTGTTTTCTTCTGAACACCCGCCACAAGATTGCGCCGTGGCTGTACGCGTTCAGCGGTTCTTTCATCATCGCTTACCTGTTTTACGGGCGCACCCGCGCCTCGTGGGTTTCCTTCATCGCCGAAGTGGTGCTGCTGGCGGGATTTTTCCTTTACTTCAAATTCAGGCACGGCTACAAACCGCATTGGGACCGCAACAAGACTTATGCGTTTATCGCCTCGTTTGTCTTTCTCTTTGCGCTTGTCAACATGCATCCGGGTATGCTCAGCGACGGGACTCTTGGCATTGATTCAAGAGTCAATCCGTCGGCGGGGACGACCAAGGCGGAATCATTTGCCGGGACGCTGAAGGCCGCCCTGGGGGGGTTCGAAGGCAGCCGGAATCAGCGCTACACCATGTGGCTCAACTCGCTTGCAATGTTCAAGGATCACTGGCTGTTGGGAACGGGCATCGGCAACTGGATGGTGTACTACCCGGCCTATCAGATTGCAGTTGAAGTGGACCATATGCTAACCGCCAACTTGTACCACATCAATGCACACAACGATTATGTTGAATTTCTGTGCGAACTCGGCCTTGTCGGCGCCATCATGATGCTGATGTTGATCTTCATCATCTTGCGGACGATAGGCCGCGTTGCGTCAAGCCGCGGAATTTCGGATGACAACCGCATGTTCGGCATTGCGGCGGCCATCAGCATCCTGGGTATCAGCGCCAACGCCGCCTTCAGTTTTCCTCTCCAGCAGCCTGTGACAATAGCGATGTTCCTGTTTTATCTGGCCCTGATTGTCGTCGTCTCCAACACCTTGAACGACGAGGACCGGGACATGTACACGCTGCGGATGCCGGCCCAGGTTTACAGGATTTCTTTTATTGCGGTGGTTGGCGTGGCGGTGGCCTTTTTGTCTTTCATGCACTATCAGTGGTACAAGTCGGAGTCTTATTACCGCGTGGCGTCGGCCTCGATGAGCCTCGGCAGGTACAAGGCAATGGACAAGTACGGCAGAATGGCGTTTGAAAGAAACCCGATGCGCACCTATCTGCATATTTTCCCGGCCACTTACTATGCCAAGCAGTCAAACTATTCGAAAGCCGTCCACCATTTCGAGAAATTGCGCACCGACTACCCCTGGCGCATAGAGATTATGCAGAATCTGGGCGCGTCCTACCTGTATTCGGGCAGGCATGCGCAGGCAAGGGAAGTGTTCAATCTGTGGGACAGCCTCCAGCCGCACTCCAGAGCTTTGCTCAAGGCCCACGGCATGATGCTGGCGCATGTGGGAGACAGGGTAGGGGCGATTGAGAGGTTGAGCCGGGCAAGAGACATGTTTGAAAAGGCCGTGGAAGACGCGAGAGAGGGCGGCGACGAGAAGAAGGCGCGCCGGCGGCAGCTTAAACTGCAACAGATTGACCAGGTGCTCGCCAGTCTCGGTTTCCGGCCCGACGCCGCAAAACCGGCGCCCGCAAAGCAGCCGAGCGGCTAGGCGGGTGGCATGGCCGACCTTACCCTGGGTGGATTGTCTTCGGGCCTGTCCGGCGCCGCCGCCGAAAACCTGAACCGCGGCCTCGGCGTTGTGGCGGCGGTCGTGCTGCTGCCGTTTTGCTTTTACGCGCTGTCGGGCCTGTTCTGGAAACTGTATTACCCCGACCGCGTCGCCGCCGCCCTCGACATCGCCGCGCCGAAGGCCGGCAAGGCGGCGGCGCGCGCGCCGAAAGCGGCCTCGTGGGACTGGTTTGTCGTGCGCGAGGCGCCGAAGAAGAAGGCGGTGGCGGCAAAAATCAACGCGCAGTTGATGGGCGTGTTCGGCGTCGGCGACGAAGGGGTCGCGATGATCTCGGTCAACCGCGGCAAGATGGAGAATTTCCGCGTCGGCGATGAAATCACCGACGGCGTCGTCCTCGGCAAACTCGCGCAAAGCCATGTCATCCTGCTGCGCGGCGAGAGCGAGGAAGTGCTCGCGATGAAAAAGACCAACCTGTTCCAGGCGAAGCAGGAAGACGGCATGATCGTCGGCGCCGGCCCGACCGGCATTTCCCGCGGCTATGTCCAGAAATTGATACGCGAACAGCCGCTGCAACTGGCGCAAATGCTCAAGTTCGAGGCGACCGACACCTCGCGCTACGGGCGCGGCATGAAGATTTCCGCGCGCCGCAGTGAAAACGAAAGCATGCTTTACAATATGGGCCTGATACCCGGAGACATCGTCATCAGAGTCAACGGCAAGAATGTTGACCATTACCGAAAGAATCCGGGCGCATGGAGGCCCCTGCTCCAGGGCGGCAAAGTCCGCCTGGAACTGGTGCGAAACGGAACACTGCAAAATGTCACGCTTGAACTCGGCAGATAAGCCGCCCGCGCACCCGCGCGCCGCGCCGTCATGGCGCCGGCTGGCGGGCGCCGCGCTGCTGGCGCTCGCGCTGTGGTGGCAGCCGCCCGTGATTGAGGCGGCCACGCTTAATTTCCGCGATGTGGATATTCGCCAGATTATCGAGAGCGTGTCCGAACTCACCGGGCGCAACTTCCTGGTGGACCCGCGCGTCAAGGGCAAGGTGACCATCGTCGCGGCGTCCGAGGTGCCGGACGACGCCGTCTATGACATCCTGCTGACGGTGCTCGGCATGCACGGCTTTCGCACCGTGGATGCCGGCAACGGCCTGACCCGCGTCGTGCCGGCCAACGCCGCCGCGCGTTTCTCGCCGCTTGATGTGCCGGAGGGCCTGACCACCGAAATCCTGAAGATTAACCACCTGAACGCCGCCGGCGTCGTGCCGATGGTGCGCCCGCTGATGACCGGCGAGGCGCAGGTGACGGTGCACAAGGAGACCAACAGCGTCATCGTCACCGAACTGGAGGCCAACCTGGCGCGGGTCAAGGCCATCATCGCCGCGCTCGACCGCGAGACCGTCGGCGATTATGAAATCATTGACTTGCAGGAGAGCAAGGCCAAGGACCTCGTCAATCTGGTGCAGCGCGCGCGCAACCAGCAGACCAAGCACCTGGTGGAGATTGTCGCCGACCCCCGCACCAACCGGATTGTGCTGATAGGCCCGCCCGAACTGCGCCTCGCGCTGCGCACGCTGATTGCCGAACTGGACACGCAGCCGTCCACCGCCGACAGCGGCCGCGGCGTCGTGCGGGTGCTGCACCTGAACTACGCCGACGCCGAGGCGATGAAGGAAATCCTCAAGGGCCTGCTGACCGAACAATTCCTCGACCTGGCGCAGGAGGGCGCCGATGTGGGCGACACCACGGCCAAGAAGGACGACGACAAGAAGGATGATGACGATGATGACGACGACGACGACGATGATGACGATGACGACGATGATGATGACGACGACAACAAGCGCTACACAGTGCAGGCCGACCCGGCGACCAATGTCCTGATAGTCAGCGGCCCTTCCAACATTGTGCAGGCGATTGAAAGCGTCGTGAAGGAACTGGATGTGCCGCGCCCGCAGGTGTTTATTGAGGCGATTATCGCGGAGATTACGCTGACCAAGGCGGCGCGGGTGCAGACACAGTTGAGCGGTGCGAGAGTCACCGGGGATGGCGACGCCACCCCCGTTCCCTTTCCCGGCGGCGGCGCTGGCGCGGTTGCCGATTTGAGGGGTCTTTTCACCGCGTTTGATTTCATCGGCACTCCGCAGGCGCGCACTTTTCTGGGCGGCAGAGTTGACAACCTCAGCATCGGCTTGTTTATACAGGCCCTCAGAACCGATGAAAACACCAACATTCTGTCAACGCCGTCGGTGATGACGCTGAACAATGAACAGGCGACCATCTCGATAGGCAGTGAACGGTCTTTTGATTTCGGCAATGTCATTGACCAGGGCGGCACTGTCAGGGCCACTGTCGAACGGCGCAATGTGGACACGGTGCTTGAAGTCACGCCGCAAATCACGAAAGGTGATGTCGTGCGCCTTGAAATCAAGCAGACGGTCAAGAGGGTCGAGGACTCTCCCGGCAACCAGGACACCACCGATGACCCGGTCTTCAGGCGTGAGATTGAGACCGATGTCGTCGTCAATGACAAGGAAGTGGTCATCCTCGGCGGCCTCATCGAGGAGCAGCGCAGCGACACCAAAAACAAGGTGCCGTTTCTGGGCGACATCCCGTTGCTCGGCCATCTTTTCAAGGGCCGCGCAAGCAACCGCGACAAAACCAACCTGATGGTGTTCATCCGCCCGACGATTTTCCGCGAGCCGGACAAGGCCAATGAGGAGGCGGTCAGCCGCTATGTGCAACTGCGCCTCGACCAACTGGAAAACCTGAAAACAGTGGACAGCCTTCTGGTCGAAGAGGAAAGGTCCATGCTGCTGCCGGTTCTTGAACAAGAAAAGCCGGCTGAACGCAAGCGCAAGCCCCGCAAAAAGCGCAAGTCCAGAACCCGTCGTTACGACGACAACCCGCGGTAACCGCCGCCGGCGGAGCGGTCATGTATCAATCCTATTTCAACTTCTCGGAAGCGCCGTTTACGATTTCGCCCAACCCGCGATTTCTGTACTTGAGCGAGCGCCACCGCGAGGCGTTGGCGCACCTGCAGTACGGCTTGCAGGAAAACGGCGGTTTTATTCTGTTGACCGGCGAAGTCGGCACCGGCAAGACCACTGTTTGGCGTTGCCTCGCCAGCCAGATTCCGGACAGCGTTCATCTGGCCGTTGTCCTGAACCCGCGCCTGACCGAGAGCGACCTGATTGAATCCGTCTGCGACGAATTCGGCGTTGCCTACGAAGCGGGCTGCGGCCTCAAGCGCATGGTGGATGCGCTGAACCGCCATCTGCTGGAACTGCACGAGCGCGGCGAGCGCGCGGTGCTCATCGTTGAAGAGGCGCAAAACCTTGAACCGGCATTGCTGGAACAACTGCGCCTGCTGACCAACCTGGAAACCGACGAAAGCAAACTGCTGCAAATCATCCTGATAGGCCAGCCCGAACTGCTCGACAAGATAGACAGCCCCGGCCTGCGCCAACTGCGCCAGCGCATCACCGCGCGCTTTCACCTGACCTCGCTCAACGCCGCCGAAGTGCGCGCCTACATCGCCCACCGCCTCGACATTGTCGGCGGCAGTTCGGCGCTGTTCAGCGACGGCGCGCTGCTGCGCCTTGCGAAACGCAGCGGCGGCATTCCGCGCCTGATCAACCTGATTTGCGACCGCGCCCTGCTGGGCTGCTTTTCCGAAAACAAGCACCGGGTGGATACGCGCATTCTTGAACAGGCGGCGCGCGAAGTGCTGGGCGGTGTGTCGGGCAAGGGAACGCGCAATGCGGCCCGCCGCGCATTTGCCGGCGTGTCCATCGGCGCACCGGTGGGTGCGCTTGCGGGCGCAGTCGCGGGCGCACCGGCGCGCGCGGGGGTGGCCGTCGCCGGTCTTGCGCTGCTGGCCGCAAGCGTCTGGTTTTACGGCGGCCTGCGTTCCGCGCCGCCCGGCGACGCCGCGCCGACGCACGCGCAGGGCGCCGCAATCAAAGATGCCATCCAGGGCGCCGGGTTGGACAACGAAACCCAACTCGCCGAAGCGCCGCCGCCGGTCACGCAGGTCACGCCGCCGCCGGCGCTTGATGTTGTGCCCGCTGTTGCCCACACCTTGCTGTTGCAGCAGTCCGCCGGCGCGCCGCGCACGCTGCCGCGTGCAACGCCGCCGACTTCCGCGCCGCCGCCGCCCGCCGACTGGCGTGACGATGTGGGCGGGCGCGCCCCGGGCGGCGCACCGGACAACGCCCCGTACCACACACTGTTCGGTTTCTGGAACATTGAGTTGCCGCGCGAGTTGGCCGAATCACCGTGCGAGTATGCGGTGCGCCACGGGCTGGACTGCTGGCACCGCCGCGGCAGTCTCGGCAGCATTGAACGCGCCAACCGCCCGGCGTTGCTGAAGATGGTCGCAAGACGCGACGGCCACCCCTTCTACGCGGTGCTGGAAGGTTTTACCGCGAGCGGCCTGGTGCGGCTCCATGTCGCCGGCGGCGGCGTGGATGTCGCGCGCCACGAACTGGACGAGGTGTGGACCGGCGAATACACCTTGCTGTGGCGCCGCCCGGCGGGCTATCTGAACACGCTCTACCCCGGCGACAAGAACGACACGGTGCGCTGGGTCGCGCAGCGGATGGCGACGCTGACCGGCGACCGCTCGCTGCTGCAACATTCAACGGTGTACTCGCCCGCGCTGGAAAACCGCATCCGGAATTTCCAGCGCCACTGCGGGCTTTTCGTGGACGGCCTGGTCGGCAAGGAAACGCTGATCCGGATTAATTCGCTGACCGGCAAGGCGCCGCTTCTGCGCGACGATGTGTTGTCGTGCCGCTCAAGGTTGGGATAAACCGATGTCGTATATTCTGTCCGCGCTGAAAAAGGTCGAGCACAAGCGCCGAAGCGAGCAGTTGCCGGATTTGCTGTCGGCGCATGTTGAACCGGTGCCCGCGCCCGCCGCCCGCAGGCGCACGCTGATGAAGACCGTTGTCATCACCGGCCTGCTGCTGGCCGCCAGCGCGTGGTTTCTGCCGTCCGCCGGCGGCCAGCGAACGCTGGCGTGGATGGATGAACAATGGTCTTCAATGCCGTTTTCTGACTGGATGCCGGCTTCATCCGGTGATGCGCGCCGTCAAGCCGCCGCGCCGCACAACGCATTGAACAACGGGCTGAACAACGCGCCGAACAAGCCAGTGTACAAAACAGTGCAAGTGCACGAATTCTCACCGCTGGACAATGTGCCCGCAGTACAGGACGGGCGCGCGAAGTTTCCCGAACCGCTTGGATATGTCGCGCCGCCGCCGCCCGCCGCCGGGCTGGCGCCGCTGAAGCCGCCGCGTGCCGCCGCCCCGCCGCGTGCCGTTGCACCGCCCGCTGCCGCCGCACCTGTCGCAACGCCCGCTGCCCCGCCGTCGTCGCTGAGACCATCGCGCACCGCCGCCCCGCAGCCCGCCATGGCAGCACCCGCCGCCGCGCTGTCGCCGCTGAATCCGCCGCGCACCGCCGCCCCGCCGCCCGCTGCTGCGCCTGCCGCCACAGCACCTGCCGCAACTTTGCTGACGCCCGCCGCCCCGCCGCCCGCCGCTGCGCCTGCCGCCGCACCCGCCGCGCCGCCGTCCGCCGCGCTGCTGACACCCGCCGCGCCGGTTGATTTTGACAGCCTGCCGCCCGACACGCGCCGTCGCATTCCGGCCTTCTCGGTAACCGGCCATCTGTATTCAAATGTGCGCCCGCAGGCCAACAAGGTCATCATCAACGGCGCCGCGCTGCGCGAGGGGCAGTATGTCAACGAGGACTTGATGGTCAGCGAGATTACCGGCGACGGCGTCATCCTGGATTTCCGCGGCCTGCATTTCCTGATTGCCAAGGCGAGGATCTTCCAGTAATGGCCGAAGTGAGGGGGGCGCGGCTGCCGTTCGGGTTCGCGCAAAAGCACGGCCTGTATGTCGGCGAGGGCGACGAGGGCGTGCTGATGCTGTTCTGCCGTTCCGATGTTTCAATGAGCGCGCTGCAGGAAGTGCGCCGCATGTTCAACCGCGAGTTTTCGCTGCGCATGCTGGAAAGCGGCGAGTTTGATCAGGGCCTGCAGAAAACCTACGCCAACCAGAGCGGCGGCCTGTCGTTTGTCAGCGATGTGGAAGACCATGTGATGGGCATGGACGAAGTGGCCGCCGCTTTCGAGGAGCCGGAAGACCTGCTCAAAAGCGAGGACGACGCGCCCGTCATCAAGATGCTCAACGCCATCTTCTTCGAGGCGATACGCGAGAAATCCTCCGACATCCACATCGAGCCGTACGAACGCGAACTGCACATCCGCTTTCGCCTGAACGGCGTGCTGCGCACGATGCTCACTTCGTCGGTGAAACTGGCGCCGCTGCTGGTGTCGCGGGTCAAGGTGCTGGCGCGCCTTGATATCGCCGAGAAACGCCTGCCGCAGGACGGCAGAATCACCGTGCGCCTCGGCGGGCGCAGCGTGGATTTGCGCGTCTCGACGCTGCCTTCAAGTTACGGCGAGCGCGTGGTGCTGCGGATACTCGACAAGCAGACCGAGCAGATGCAACTGTCGCAACTCGGCATGGAACAGGAACTGCAAAAGCGCTTCCACAGCATGGTCAACCGCCCGCACGGCATCGTTCTCGTAACCGGCCCGACCGGCTCCGGCAAGACGACAACGCTGTATGCGGCGCTTGCCGAAGTGGACCGCCGCGAGCGCAACATCATGACCATCGAGGACCCGATAGAATACGACTTTGAGGGCATCAGCCAGACGCAGGTCAACACCAAGGCCGGCATGACCTTTGCGCGCGGCCTGCGGGCGATTCTGCGCCAGGACCCCGATGTCGTCCTGATCGGCGAAATCCGCGACAGCGAGACCGCCGACATCGCCGTGCAGGCCAGTCTCACCGGCCACCTGGTGCTTTCCACGCTGCACACCAACACCGCGCTCGGCGCGCTGACCCGGCTGTGCGACATGGGCGTTGAGCCGTTTCTGCTGACGGCGACGCTGCAGGGCGCGCTGGCGCAGCGCCTGGTCAGAAAACTGTGCCCCGACTGCCGCGAGCCGTTCAAGCCCGACCTTGATGAACTCAAATTCTGGGATGTGGACCCGGAAACCTTCAAGGGCAAGTCGGTCTATCGCCCCAAGGGCTGCGAGGCGTGCCACCACACCGGCTACCGCGGGCGCTTTGGCCTGTTTGATTTCGTCACGGTGGACGACACGCTGCGGCAGATGGTGCACGACGGTAAAACCGAACTGGCGATGGAGCGCCACATCCGCAAGACCCAGCCCAATCTCAGAACCCTCGGCCTGCAATACGCCTTCTCCGGCGACACTTCGCTCGACGAAGTCCTCGCCGTTACGCTGCACTGACGGAGTGCTGACAAAAGCCGCGCGGCCCGCGCCGGCCTTGCTATACTTGTCCTGAAATGCAGGCATACAACTATCTGGCCTACGACAGCGACGGCAAAACCCGCAAGGGCGTGCTTGAGGCCGACTCCGAACGCCACCTGCGCCAGCAACTGCGCGAGCAGAGCCTGACGCCGATAGAAGTCTCGTCGGTCGGCGCCGCGCGCACGCTGTTTCAGTTTCGCCGCCGCCTCGGGCGCGGCGACCTGATGCTGATGACGCGCCAGTTGGCGACGCTGCTCGGTTCCGGCATGCCGCTTGAAGCCTGCCTGCGCCTGATGGCGGAGCAGGCCGAGAATGTGCAGGTCAAGCGGCTGGTGTCGGCGATACGCAGCCACCTGACCGAAGGCCGCACGCTCGCCTACGCGCTGCAAAACGCGCCCGCCGCGTTTCCGTCCGACTACATCGCCACCGTGTCGGCGGGCGAGGAAACCGGCCACCTGTCGCAGGTGCTGGAACGCCTCGCCGACGAGGTCGAGCAGTCGGGGCAGGCACGCCAGTCGCTGATGACGGCGCTGATCTACCCGATGCTGATGCTGACAGTGGCGACCGCCGTCATCATCCTGCTGCTGGTCAATGTCGTGCCGCAGGTAACCCGCGTCTTCGTGCAGATGAACCAGGAACTGCCGCCGCTGACGGCGAGCCTCATCGCTCTCAGCGAGTGGCTGCAAAACTACGGCATCTACCTGCTCGTCTTTTTTGTCGGCGGCCTGACGATTTTCCTGCTGATACTTCGCAACCCCGACGCGCGCGAACGCTGGCACCGTTTTCTGCTGCGGGTGCCGCGCTTCGGCTACTGGCTGGTGGTCGGCAACATCGCCGGCTGGGCGCGCAGCCTCGGCGTGCTGCTCGGCAGCGGCGTGCCCATCATGGAATCGCTGCGCATCGCCGCCGAGCGCGTCGGCAACCTCGCGCTGCGCCGCAACCTCCACGATGTCGCCGAGCGGGTGCGCGAGGGCGACGCCCTGCACCAGGCCCTGCTGAAGGGCAAGCGCTTCCCGCCGTTCCTGATTCACATGGTCAGCAGCGGCGAATCCAGCGGCACGCTGGACAACATGCTGGTCAAGGTCGCCGACTACTACGACCACAGGATACGCACGCTGGTGGACGCCGGCCTCAAAATGTTCGAGCCGCTATTGGTTATAATAATGGGCGGCATCGTGCTGCTGATTGTGATGGCGGTGCTGGTGCCGATTATCCAGATGAACCAACTGGTGTGATGAACATGAAGCGGAAAAACAACAACCCGAAAAACAACAGCCAACGCGGCTTCACCTTGATTGAGATCATGGTCGTCGTCGTCATTCTCGGCATTCTGGCGGCGCTGGTGGTGCCCTCCATCATGGAGCGCCCCGACCTGGCGCGCCAGGTTCGCGCCAAGCAGGATGTGCGGACGCTGACCAACGCCATCAACATGTACCGCCTGGATCACTTCGACTACCCGACGGGCCTGCAAGACCTCGTTTCCGGAGACTACCTCGACAAACTGCCGAAGGATCCGTGGAACCGGGACTACCAGTACCGCAGCCCCGGTTCGCACGGTCGTTTTGACATCTACAGTTACGGCATGGACGGGCTGGAGGGCGGCTCCGGGCTGGACCGCGATGTCGGCAACTGGAACCTGGATGGATAAAGCCGTCCGCGGCGCGGGCGCTTCTTCATCCGGTTTCACGCTGATTGAGATCATTGTTGTAACCGTCATCATCGCGGTCGTCGTTTCGGCGACGCTGCTGTCGGTTTCGGTCGGCGAGCGCGGCAAGGCGCAGGAGACGGGCCGCCGCATCGTCAGCCTGATGAACAACCTCTCCGCCGAGGCCGTCCTGACCGGCGTGCCCTACGGGCTGCGCTGGGACGACGGCGCGCGCAGGCTGGTGGCGGTGCATCTGAAAGAATCGGCGTGGGCGCGGGCCGACCGTTTCGGCGACATCCGGGTTCCGAACAACTGGAGTTTGCAGATGTCGTCGGGCCTGGACGAGGGTGTGGATTTGTCGCTGCTCGGCGGAGACGAAGACGACGGCGCGCTGCCCGACGCCGATACATACGACGACACCGACGACGACGAATCGCAGGAAGCGGACGAAGCGGACAAGGCCACCGCCGACCCGTGGGTGCGGTTTCAGCCGACCGGCCTGTGGCAGCCCGGCGGCCTGCTGCATATTCTGGTGGACCGCGAACGCCAGGCGATGTTCGGCTGGACCGCCACCGGGCGCGTCACCATCGGCAACCGCGCCGCGGAAGAACTGCAGTGACACCGCGCCGCACCCGCCGCCGCGACAGCGGCTTTACGCTGATTGAGACGCCGCGTTGCACCCGCCGCCGCGCCGCCGGTTTTACGCCGATTGAGACGCCGTGCCGTGCCCGCCGCCGCGCCGCCGGCTTTACGCTGATTGAAGTGCTGATTGCCGTCGCCGTGCTGGCAATCGCGCTCGGTGCCTCGCTCGACGCGCTCAATGTGTTTTCCGACACCCAGGTGCGGCTGCACGAACGCTACCTGGGGCATCTCACCGCCTGGAATGTGATGACCGACCACTACAACGAACAACGCGCCGCCGCCGAAGGCGGCGCGGCCTCGCTGACAACCGAAGGCTCCGAAGACCAGGGCGGGCGCACCTGGCAGTGGTCGCTGCAAAGGAAAGAACGGCGCGAGACCGCAACCGAAGACGACGCCGACTCGCCGTCAAGACGCCTTGCCATCGTCGTCGTGGATGTGTACTCGCCGGGCGCGTCGCGCGGGCGCGGCGCGGCGCCGTCGGCGACCTTGCAGGCGATCTTCGGGCAATGACGGCGCCGCGCACCCGCGCCCGCGGCTTCACGCTGCTTGAGGTGCTGATTGCGATGTCCATTTTCGCGCTGATATCGGCGATGACCTTCCAGGGCTTGCAGACCTCGATGACGATGCAGGAGAAAGTCGAGGAAAGCGCCACCGAACTGAGCGATGTGCAACTGGTGATGACGCTGATGCTGGAAGACTTCATGAATGTCGTGCGCCGCCCGGTGCGCCCGGCCTTCGGCTCCGACCGCCTGCCCGCCTTCAACGATGAACCGCCGCTGGTCGAGGGCGGCGCCGATGTCTATACCTGCGAGGCGGTCTTCACCCGCGCCGGCCTGCCGCCGGGGCGCCTGCTGCGCGCCGGCATTCAGCGCGTCGCTTACTGCACCGACAGCGACAACCGGCTGTTCCGGCTGGCGTGGCCGGTGCTCGACCGGGCGCAGGACAGCGCGCCGGTGGAGAGTTTGCTGCTCGACAATGTCATCCTGTTCGACATCCAGCCGCAGTGGACCAGCGACATCTACGGCAAAAACACCGCCGCGCGGCTTGAGATGCTGCCGCAATCGGTCGAGGTCACGCTGGAACTGGAAAGGGGCGACGCCGGTGAAACCGTGTCGTTCGTGCGCCGCTTTCCGGGCCTGCAGGATGTGTATCCGTGGCTGGAGCAGCGCCAGTGAACCGCTCGCGCGGCGTCGCGCTGCTGAGCGTGATGATTGTCGTCGCCGCGGTGTCGGCCACCGCCTCGTGGCTGCTCTACAGCCAGAACCTCGACATTCAGCGCACCTCGCGCATCCTGAAAAAGGAACAGGCCATCCTGCTGGCGCTGACCGTCGAGTCGCGCGCGCTGCTGACGCTGCAGGAAGACCGCGTTGAAGACGGCGCCGCCGCGGTGGACTATTACGCCAGAACCGAAAGCGCCGAAGAGGAGGAAGAGGCCGAAGACGACGGCGAACCCTGGTCGAAGCCGTGGAGCATCGCGTCGGGCGTGCCGCCGCTGGAAACGCTGAAAGATGTCGAGATCTCGTCGTGCATCTACGACCTGCACGGCCTGCTGAACCTGAACAACCTGCGCGCCGTCGAGCGGCTGAAAGCGCCGCCCGAAGACGAGAAAAGGCACGACGCAAGCAACCCCGCCAACCCCGGCCAGTGGCACGCGCGGCGTTTCAGGAAGTTCTTCGAGGCGTTCGCCGACACCGCCCCCGACGACGACACCGATGTGGAAGTCGCCACGCTGATGGATTCGCTGCTCGACTGGCTCGACGACGACGACACCTTCCGCGCCAACGGCGCCGAGGACGCCGAGTATTCGCTGAAACGGTTCGGCTACCACGCCGCCAACGCGCCGGCGGTGCTGCCGCGCGAACTGCACTGGGTGAAGGGCTTTGAGGACCTGACGCCGGCGTCGCTGTCCTCATTGCAGAGCCGGTTTGTCGCGCTGCCGGTGCGCATCATCGGCAGGAGCAGCAAGATCAACATCAACACCGCCGACGAGGAGGTGCTGGCGACGCTGCCGTACCTGGAACCCGACACCGCGCGCCAGTTGAAAACACGCCTTCGGGAAGAGCCGGTTACCGCGCAAAACGAGATTGCCGGCGTGCTCAAGCCGCTGCTGCGCCCGCGCGAGGACAAACAGGAGCACCTGCTCGACTGGGTGGACGAATACCTGACGATACAAAGCCGCTTTTTCGGCCTCGTCGTCGCGGTGCGTTTCGGCGATGTCGAGTTGACGGTCAACAGCCTGCTCTACCGCGACAACACCGACGCGCCCTACCGCGTGTATGTGTTGCAGCGGCATTTCGGCGACAACCCCTACGACGACCTCACCGTGTTTGACGGCGGGCGCTGCCTTGCCGCTTCCGCGCCCGCCGCCGAATCCGGCGAGGACGACGACGAAGACGAGGAAGACGACCTTGACGAGGGATAACACGGCGCCCGCCGCCGGAATTGTGGTATTCTGAACCGCACGGTTTTTCCGAACCCTTGCCCGAACCCAGGCCCATCATGTGGAAAATCACACCGGATTCCAAACTGCTTGAACTGCCGGCCCCCGACGGCGTCCGCACCGCGCGCGGCGTGGTCTGGGTGCCGACCGAGATGCTGGTCTTCGAGCGCCCGAAATTGCCGCCGGGGCGCAAGAAGTTGTGGCGCCAGACCGTTCCCTACGCGCTGGAGGACGCCTTCATTGAATCCATTGAAATGCTGCACTTCGCGCTGGGCGAGATGCACGACGACGGCGTTCCGGTGGCCGCCGTCGCGCGCCGCCGCATGGACGAATGGCTGGCGCTGCTGGCCGACGCCGGCGTCGAGGCGCGCGTGATATTGCCCGATGTCTGCGCGCTGCCGCTGGAGCCGGAGCGCCGCACCATCTGGTACGAAAACGGGCGCTGCCTGTACCGCGCCGACGAACACTCCGGCATGGCCGGCAGCCTTGAATGGATTGCGTCGCTCGCGTCGTTGCATGGCCGCGCCGACCGCTTTGATGTGTATTGCAACAGCGCCGACACCGAGACGCTGCCCGCCGCGTGGCGCGAGCGCGCCCGCCCGCTGCCCGGCCCGCTTGACCAGATCATGACAAGCGCCGATGTCGGCGCCGCCATCAACCTGTTGCAGGGCGACTACGCGCCCGGCAGCACCGCCTCCACCTGGGTGCGCCCGTGGCGCTGGGCCGCGGCGCTGGCGCTGGTGCTGTTCGGCGCCCACCTCGGCGCGCTGACCATCGAGACGCGCTGGCTTGACGCGCGCGCCGGCGAGTTTGCACAAAACACCGGGCGCCTGTTCGAGTCGCTCGCGATTGACAGCGAACTGATTGATCTGCGCGCGCAGGTGGAACGCCGCCTGAAACAACTGGAGGAACACCGCGCCAAAAGCGACAGCAATGTGTGGGATTTGGTCGCGCGGATGGAGCAGCCGCTGTCAAACTGCAAGAGTTGCCGCGTGGATTTGCTCGACTTCAAGCAGCAGGAGATTTTGCTGGAAGTCAGTATCGCCGGCGACCCGCAGCAACTCAAGCGCCTGTTCGAGAAACTTCCCGGGGCGCAGGCCACCCACAACGACCTGCCCGACCAGGAAGACCGCAAGCGCGTGCGCTTTCAGGTGAAGCCGCTGTGACGAACCCGTTGGCGCCGCTGGCAAACTTGTGGGAGCAGCGCACGATGCGCGAGCGGGTGATGATTGCCGGCCTGCTGACCGCCGTTGTGGTGTTTTTGATTCATCTGCTGCTGTACCAGCCGCTGCGCGCGCGCCACGACGAGGCGATGCAGCGGTTTGCCGCCGCCGAGCGCGACCACCTGTGGCTGCAAAAGCGGGCGCAGAAAATCACCGGCATGCAGGCCTCGATGCGCGGCGCGCGCCTGGCCGGCATTCCGCCCGGAAAACTGCGCGACATTCTGGCCGACAGTCTGAAGAAAAACGGGCTTAAGGCGAAACTCGGCGTGATTGACCAGGAGGAAGGCACGAAACAGATTGAGGTCAGTTTTCCCCCCGCCGACGGCAAGACCGTGATGCGCTGGATTGAGGGGCGCGTCAACGACGGCCACCTGTTGCAGCGCCTGCACATTGAAACCGCCGACAAGGGACAGGTGTCGGCGAAGGCGTGGTTTGAGCGTTGAATGATGCGTTTGGGTGTGTCGCAATTCGTCGGTGTCTGTTGGCCGCGGCATGGTTTGGGTGGTGAACCATGGCCTGTGTAGGATGTGCCAAAGAGCCGCCCGGCATGGCAGCGCCATGGTTTGAGTGCTGAACGATGGCCTGGGTGAGACGCTTTCTTTATCTGTTGCTCGCGGCGTTGACGCTGGCCGTGTGCCTCGTGCTGACGATGCCGGTGCGCTTTGCCGTGGATCGTTTCGGCGCGCCGCCCGTTATCGGGCTTCAGCAGGTGCGCGGCAATCTGGTTGAGGGGCGCGCCGGTCTTGCGTTCAGTCCGCCGCCCGGCTTTCCGGCGCGCGCCGATGTCGCGTGGCGCTGGTGCCCCGGCTTTCCGAATCCGCTTGCATGGTGTTTGAACGCCGACGCCGGCCCGCTGCGCGCCGAGACGGTGGCGAGTTGGTCGCCGCCGCGCGCGGTGTCGCTGGCCGGCGGCGTTGTTGAGGCCAAACTTGACCGCCAGCCGCTGCCGCTTGGCGTGGTGACGCTGCCGCTGAGCGCCAGTGTGCGGCTGGTAATCGACACGGCGCGCTTCGCGCCCGGCGCGCTGCTGCCGCAGGCGCTGCAAGGCCGCGCCGCCATTGAAGACCTTTCGACGGACTTGTTCAACGCCGGGAATTTCAGCGCCGACATCGCCTCCGATGAAAACGGCGGCTTCATCGCGCGGGTGCGGGGCGGCGGCGAGATGTTCCAACTGGCCGGCGAGGCGTCGCTGGCCGCCGACCGCAGTTACCGCTACCAACTTGACTTTGAAACCGACCAGGACCTCGTGCGCGATTACCTGTCGTCGCGCGGCAAGGCCAACGACAAGGGCGGCTACCGTTTGAGCGGCGACGGCAAGTTTTGAATCGGCGGCTGAAACCGTAGTACAATGACCCCATGGTGAAACTGACATGTTGAAACTGAAAAAGGGCTTCGGCGACTGGGTTGCCGAGGCGCTTGAAAACATTGAAACGATTGAAGTCGCCGAGGCGCGGCAACTGCACGGCAAGGACGATGTGCAGTTTATTGATGTGCGCGATCTCAACGAACTGACCGAAGGCGGCACCATTCCCGGGGCGGCGCACGCGCCGCGCGGCATGCTGGAGTTTCTGGCCGACCCGGACAGCCCGTATCACAACAAGGTGTTTTCGCAGGACAAGAAGTTTGTTTTGTTTTGCGCGAGCGGCGGGCGTTCTTCACTTGCCGCGTGGCGTTTGAAGGAGATGGGTTTCGACAACATCTGTCATCTTGCCGGCGGTTTCAAGGGTTGGCGCCACGCCGGCGGCGAGGTGGCCGCACACCGCGCCGACTCCGATTGACGGCGTAACAACCCCCGCATTCCTGTTTTCGCGACGGTTGTTGCCTACCGTTCGTCGGAAACATTTCATTTCAGTAACATAGCCTTAGCGATTTTTCGCTGTTCAATCGCGGTTTTCCGCCTGTTTTGAGCGCTTTTGTGTGCTTATAATCAGGCCATGACAACCGCGCGATTTTTCATTCTGACTTCTCCGGGCGCCGGCGAAAACCCGCGCGCCCCGGCCTTTTTTTGCGGCGACATGCCATTCGTCGGCCAGTTGCCGCCGTTCATCCGGTTGGCGGTCATTTTCCTCTTGACATTGAATTGTAATGCGTTCTTTCAATCCGAAAAGGAGAAAGAACGATGGAAAAAACCATGGTAAAGCAACCGACGCCACCGCCGCAGAATCCGCCGCCGCCCCCGCCGGCGCCGGACCACCTGCGCCCGGTAAACTGGAACGCCCCGGTAACCCGCGGCGAATTTCAGCAGGGCATCGGCGCCCTTGAGAAGAATCTTCGTCAAGACATAAATGCTCTTGACAAGAAAGTTAGTCGGGACATAAATGCCCTTGACAAGAGACTCACGGTTGTCGAGACCAAGATAGAGGTCCTCGACGAAAAAGTTGAGGAAGTCAAGGCAGATGTCAAGGCCATCAGGGTGGAGATTAAGGAAAACTCCGATGCTCTCAGGGCAGAGCAGCGGGCAGACATCAAGAGTCTTAGAGAAAGCATGGAAGCCAATCACAGGTTCCTGATCCGGTTAATTATCGGGGGCGTCAGCGGGCTTGCCACGTTCATGGCCGTGCTCAAATTCTTCGTTTAATCAGGCCATGACAACCGCGCAACATTTCATTCTGACTTCTCCGGGCGCCGGCGAAAACCCGTGTGCCCCGGCCTTTTTTTGCGGCGACATGCCATTCGTCGGCCAGTTGCCGCCGTTCATCCGGTTGGCGGTCATTTTCCTCTTGACATTGAATTGTAATGCGTTCTTTCAATCCGAAAAGGAGAAAGAACGATGGAAAAAACCATGGTAAAGCAACCAACGCCACCGCCGCAGAATCCGCCGCCGCCGCCGCCACCGCCGGCGCCGGGCTACCCGCGTCCGGTGGATTGGAACGCCCCGGTAACCCGCGGCGAATTTCAGCAGGGCCTTGCCGCCCTTGACAAAGACCTCAGGGCGGAGATCAGGGCAACTTCCGACGCCCTCAGGGCAGAAATCAAGGAAAATTCCGATGCCCTCAGGGCGGACATCAAGGAAGATATCAGGGAACAGTTAAGGGTTTTGCGTGTATCCATTTTCTGGTTCATTGCCCTGGCTGTTAGTGTGGGGCTGGGTCTGCTCAGATACTGGCCATGACAACCGCGCAATTTTTCATTCTGACTTCTCCGGGCGCCGGCGAAAACCCGTGTGCCCCGGCCTTTTTTTGCGGCGACATGCCATTCGTCGGCCAGTTGCCGCCGTTCATCCGGTTGGCGGTCATTTTCCTCTTGACATTGAATTGTAATGCGTTCTTTCAATCCGAAAAGGAGAAAGAACGATGGAAAAAACCATGGTAAAGCAACCGACGCCACCGCCGCAGAATCCGCCGCCGCCCCCGCCGGCGCCGGACCACCTGCGCCCGGTAAACTGGAACGCCCCGGTAACCCGCGGCGAATTTCAGCAGGGCATCGGCGCCCTTGAGAAGAATCTTCGTCAGGACATAAACGCCCTTGACAAAAGACTCACGGTTGTCGAGACCAAGATAGATGTTCTCGACGAAAAGGTTGAGGAAGTCAAGGCAGATGTCAAAGATCTCAAGACGAAGATTGACGAAAATTCCGGCGCCCTCAGGGCGGAAATCAAGGAAAATTCCGACGCCCTCAGGGCGGAAATCAAGGAAAATTCCGGCGCCCTCAGGGCGGAAATCAAGGAAAATTCCGATGCCCTCAGGGCGGAAATCAAGGAAAATTCCGACGCCCTCAGGGCGGAAATTAAGAAAAACTCCGATACTCAAAGAACAGAGAGAAGGGAAGAGCTCAGAGACCTCAAGGCAGATATCATGAGATATTTCAGAATTTTGGGCATATACATTACCGGGCTTGTCACCCTGGCTGTTACTGTCGCACTGGCCCTGCCTGGATAAATCCCTTAACCACAGAATTACCCGGACAAGCGCATTTCTCATCCGGGTAATTCGCGCCGCAACAAGACAAAACACACGCCCCGCCCGCGCCATTTCCTCCGTGTTTCACATTGTCGGCGCGCCGCCGCCGCCGTGTTTCGCCACGCGCATCAAGGCCATTCTCCCCCCGCGCTCCACACCGCCGCCGCCCGTTTCTCTGCGCGAACACCTCGTTCAATACCGGCCATTCTCCCCCCGCGCTCCACACCGCCGCCGCCCCGCCGCTCCCCTACCCCCTTGTTTTACCGTCTGTTTTTTATACCGCTTGCATTCAGCCGCCTTGCAGGGCAAACTATGCAACCCTGCGGGCGCAATTCCCGGGGGGTGAAAGGGGAACTTTCAGTGAATACACAAAGAGTTGAAACGGCCAACGGGCGGCGCACTGCATGGCTGCTGCCGTGTTTGCTGTGCGCGCTTTCCGGCGCCGCCGTCGCGCAGACGGACACGGCCACCAGCGCGACCGCCGTGCAGAAAATCCCCGGGATGATGGCGATGCTGGCCCACAAGTTCGTCATCCCCAAAACCGACCCCTACTGCAACTCCGCAGGCTACTCCCCGTGCACCGCCGTAACGGTGCCCCGCACCTTCTGGCACTATGACCGCCAGCGAGGCTACCGCGGCATCATAGACTGGGTGCTGGTCGAGTTGCGCCGGAGCGAGGGCGACGCCCACACGGCAACCGCCGACACCATTGTCGCCAGAAAGGCGGCCTTCCTCCTGAGTAATGGCCGCATCGTGGACGCCCGCCGCTACACCACGCGCACCCCGCAGCCCAGCCCCGACGACTGCCCGGCGGAAGTCGCCGCCAACAGCCCCGGCTGCCCGGCGGTGTGGTTTGACAATGTGGACATGACCGACGGCATGTATATCGTCGTCCGCCACCGCAACCATCTGGACATCATGTCCGCCCGCCCCGCCGCGCGGCAGGGCGATGTTTATTCGTGGGACTTCAGCACCAGTGTTGAGCAGGCGTTTGGCGGCGAACTCGGGCAGGGCCTGGGCGATGGCGAAGTGGCCGCGATGTTTTCCGGAGATGCAAACGGCAACGGAGTGGCCGAGATGCGGGATGCGCTTTACACAGTGCTGGACAATTTCGACCCGATTTATTCCGACAGGGATTGCAATCTGGATGGGTACATAACCCGGCGCGAGTGTGGCTATTATCGTTTTGGTTTTCAGCACGTAGGGCATGTGTCGCAGGTTCCCTGATATGACTTCCGCCATGACCAGATTGCGAAGCCTGACAGCATTTTTATTCTGTCTGCTGCCCGGCGTGGCCGCGCCGCAGGTGATGACGGCCTATCTCAACCACCTGAGCATCCTTCCGCTGGAAGACCCCTATTGCAGTCCCGGCACTGGCCGGCATTTGGGGCGTGATCCGGCTTCACTTGAGTTGTGCACCGAGGTGACCGTGCCTGCAATCCCGCCTGCGACCGGCACAGCGGACGCATGGCGCGGTGTTGTGGATTGGGTGTTGATTGAGTTGCGCGAGACTTCGGGCGATGTCAGGACAGCGCGGCGCGACACAATTATTGCGAGAAAGCCCGGTTTTCTGCTGAGCAACGGACGCATTGTGGAGGCCGCGCATTACGCCCGGCTCGCGTCAGTGAACCCCGACCAGTGCTCTCAGAGTCCGCTTGCGGGTGATGAGCATTGCCCCGGTATCTGGTTTGATGGCCTGACGCCCGCAGAGAACAAGAATATTCATGTCGTTATTCGCCACCGCAACCATCTTGACATCATATCGGCCCAGCCGATAACCGCCGGCGGTGCGGTTGCCAGTGTTGGCGTTTATGCGTATGATTTCAGTGCCAGTGCGAGTAGTGCGCGTAATGATATCCTGAAACGCTGGTATGGTTCACCGAGTAATAGTGAGGGTTTCAGATTCCTGCCGGTTGCCGTGATGATTGCCGGCGATCTCGACGGAAATGAATTTATCACTCAACGAGTAGATTACGCAGTGATTAGCAATTCAGCCATAGGAATGATTGAGTATCATGTGGCTGATATCAACCTGAACGGCACGGTCCATATTGAGGACTTCACAAATTTTGTTCTGAACAACCTTGGGCTGGGCTCCGGAATTCCGTTTTGACTGGAAAAATGGATTCACGCGGATTTTCAAGGGATTGCATCACCTGCATTCTTTTTCCGGAGATTTTGCCGTATAATCCACACCCTGACAGGCTGTAAAATACAGAAAAAATGATGAACTATCGGCGCACAAGCATTGAGAAATCGGAGATGGTTTCCGCAAACCGTCTGCGGTTGCAGGCCGTGTGCGTCCTGTTGTTGTACTTGTTTTGCGGTGTTGCAGGCGCGCAGACAGGCCCGGGCCACCCCATGACGGTGTTCCTCAGCAGCTTGACTGACTTTCCGGTGAGCGACCCGTATTGCACTACCCCCCCTTCCCGGTTTTTGGGGGCAGGCCCGCAGTCAACTGAATTGTGCACATCGGTCGAGTTGCCCTCGATTCCAGTCGGTGTTGTGGACTGGATACTGGTAGAGTTGCGGGAGACTTCAGGCTCTTCTGTTGAATCGGCAGGCGGCGACACTGTCATTGCCAGAAAACCCGGTTTGCTTCTGAGCAGCGGCCGTGTCGTGGATGCCACGGACTATAGGAATCTTGATTCCGCGGGGCGCAACAGTTGTCTGACGGAAAGTGGCACGTTGTCGCTTGAGGCCAACGATAATTGTCCGGACCTTTTGTTCGAGGTTACACTCAACGACAATTTGTATGTTGTCGTCCGCCACCGCAACCATGTTGATATTATATCGTCTGTTGCTGTCGTTGCGACCGCAGGCGACCGTTATGTGTATGATTTCAGCAGCAGTTTGAGCACGGTCCGGCGTGGCATTCAGAAAAATTTTGTTGGCCATCTCAGCAGACGAAGAGGGGTGGGGTTTGCCATGATGGCCAGCGGCGATGTCAATCAAGATGGTTCGGTTTTGCAAAGAACTGATGCTGCTGTTATCAGGGGTCATTTTGGGCGGCCAAGGGCTTATACGGAGTACGATATCAACATGGACGGATTTGTGAATCAGGTAGATGATTTGCAAGACTACATACTGGGCAATCTTGGCTTATTTTCACCGGTGCCCAGGTAATTTTGTATCCGACTGCGACCATGCGAAAGAATTCAATATCTGTCTGGATGTTTGCGCCGGTTGTAGCCGGGGTTCTGTTGCTGAGCAATTCGGCTTTCCCTCAAGAAGCCGCCTCGGGTGCCCCGGTGTACAATAAAGTTTCCGGCAGCAAATATATTCCCAACGACTTCACTCCTAACCCACAAACATGTGGTACTTGTGATTCCAATGAAAGTGAAGGACTTGTTCTGAGATTCACCAATGTGCAACGCGTTGACGCCAGCGGCTCACCGGTTGCCCCTGGTGTGACGGCAACTCATCTGCGGTTTGATGTTGAGGTGAAGGGCACTAAGTGGCTTTCGGAAAATGCGGCTGTCAGTGGTGCCGTTTATGGTCTGCACTACGAGAATGATGGAAGCAGCGCTTTTTTCTCAGGTGAGCGTGACGATCCAGCAGCTTTCCCACAGGCATGCGATCAAGACTCCGTCAGGGACCCTGAAAGAGGACGTATTCGCCTTTTTAATTATAACCTGCCAGGCTTTGACCTAGACCGGGAACAGGCATATATGAGCGGCGACGAGAGGGCCGACACCCTTGACTGGTCCGACGATCGGGCTGAAAGAGCAGAATTTAACTTTCTCAATGTCCCGGCCGAGTTCGGACAGCGCTTCGTGACTGTGACATGTCCTGTTGTGCCGGATCGCAATCGATTGGCAAAGAGTGGATTTAGCAGATATTCCTGGCAGCAGTTCAGTCTCTACACCACTAGGAGGAACGATGCGCCTACTGCTTATCCGGCTGCTGCTGGAAACACCCTCTGGAAATTTGCAATGGACGGTAGTCCTTCCGTGTTGGAAGAGCTTGTGTATTCTGACAACCAGCGGGTGGAAGTGCTGCTGACTGAACCTGTGAGCAGCTCGCTGGTGACAGGTCACTTCGAGTTAGTGGATGATGGCGGCAATCCGGTCGCGGGTGTCACTCTCGACAACGCTTTCCTCATCAACAGCAGCCGCACGATGGTTTTTGAGTTGACAGGCCTTAGCGAGACCCAAGACATTATTATCCGGCGCACGTCCGCATCTGATGGCCTGATAATCGGCAGCAGCAGCAGCATGCCGATGGGGCTGGTTGTGGATGTGGCCACCATTCCGGCGTTTGACCCGGATGTGCCCCGGATTGTCACGGCTTCCCTCATTGACAA